>JAEHCY010000108.1 GCA_016880695.1 Chromatiaceae bacterium
GGATCATTCTTGCCCGCTACCAGGGCCGCGAGGACTCCGCCCACCATGGCCATCAGCGAGTTAACCGCCACCAGACCGCTCACCGCCGCCACCGTCTGGGCCGACATAACGTTGAAGCCGAACCACCCCACCGTCAGCACCCAGGCCCCCAGGGCGAGGAAGGGGATCGAAGAGGGGGGATGGGCCGTCATCAGACCATCGCTGCGGTAGCGTCCGTAACGGCTACCGAGCAGCACCACGGCAGTGAGACCGATCCAGCCGCCCATGGCATGCACCACCACCGAGCCCGCGAAATCGTGGAACGGCGCACCGAATGTCACCTCAACCCAGGCTTGGAGTCCAAGGTTACCGTTCCAGACGATACCCTCGAAGGTCGGATAAACCAGGCTGACAATAACGATGGAGGCGACGAGCTGCGGATAGAACTTCGCCCGTTCCGCGATTCCACCCGAGACGATGGCGGGGATCGCAGCCGCAAAGGTAAGCAGGAAGAAGAACTTCACCAGCTCGTAGCCATTGCGGCTGGTCAAGGTGCTGGCGTCGGAGAAGAAATCGATGCCGTAGGCAAGCGGGTAACCGACCAGGAAATAGGCCAAAGTCGACACCGCGAAATCGCTCATGATCTTGACCAGGGCGTTGACCTGGTTCTTGGCGCGGACCGTGCCCAGTTCCAGGAAGGCAAAACCGGAGTGCATGGCCAGTACCATCACCGCCCCGATCAGAATAAACAGCACGTCGGTGCCCGCTTGTAGTTTTTCCATCGCCTGCCCCTTTGGATTGACTCTAAACAGGGGGCTACAAGCAGGATGCGTGCCAGCCCCATTTCATCGCCAATTCGCCGATGTGGAGGGGGCTGAAGACACTCCAACGACCCCCTTCGGTGCGCGTCCACCAGCGGTTGCACCAAAAGGAGGCAGAAGAACCGCGGACACCCGCATCCGAGGGAGTGGCCAGAGACGACGCCCCGTCGGGAGGACCCTCCTGGAGGATAAGACCTACCCTTAGCGCTTGCCCCCCTTCCCGGTGATCAGGGCCTCGGGGTGGCGTTCGAGGTAATCGGCCATCACCCTGATCGAGCGCGCGGCGTCGGTGAGCTCGCGCAACAGCCGCTGGACATCGGTATACAGGGGGGATGCCGGGGTAACCAGGGCGCTTAGGTTATCGAGCACCTTGTGGGTATGCTGCACGGCGGTGCCGAGCGCGGGCACGATTTCGCTGTTGAATCGCTGTCCGGCGCGTTCACCCTCCCGCATCATACCGTTGAAGGAGGCGATCGCCTGGCGGACCTCGGCGGAGCCCAGGATCTCCTTGAGGGCGCGAATCGCATCGCGGAGGTCGGTGCCGATCTGCTCAACCGGCACCGCTTCGAGCTTGCCGAGCAACCGGGTGAGATTGCTCGCAATCGTTTCCAGGGAGCTCGGGATCGTGGGTAGCACGCGCGCGCCGTTTTCCTCGCCAATGGTGGCCTCTCGGACCTCCGGATGGAAATCGAAGTCCACGAAGAGTTGGCCGGTGAGGAGACTACCGGTTTTTAGCTGGGCGCGGAGCCCCCGCTCGACCATCTTCTCGATCCCGGACTGGCGGTTGGCCGAGGTAAGCTTCGCCTCAGCACCCACCACCTCGACCCGCTCTGGCTGCACCTCGATCAAGACCCGGGCGCGGACGCTGAGATCGTCGGCCAGGAGCTGCAGCCGCACATCGACCACCTCACCCACCTTGAACCCGCGCAGCTCCACCGGCGCACCCGCGCTGAGACCGCGCACCGAACCGTCGAAGTAGAGCAGATACTGGTCCCTGGTCGCATAGGCCACCTGCCGGGTCGCCTCCTGATTGCCATAGAGCGGGAACACCTGCTCTTCTTCCGCAGGCTCGCGCGACTCAGGGGTCGCGGGATTGTCGAACGCCACACCCCCGATCAGCACCGAGACCAGGGAGTCCATGTCCACTTTCACCCCGTCGGCGGAGAGCTTGAAATCCACCCCCGAGGCGTTCCAGAAGCGGCTGTGCTTGCGCACCAACTGGTCGTAGGGCTCGGCGATGAACAGGCGGATGTCCACGTAATCCCTTGAGGGATCCAGATTGAAACCGACCACCCGCCCCACATCGATCTGCCGGTAGATCACCGGTGAGCCGATATTGAGCGACCCCAGCCCTGGCGAGCGCAGCACGAAATGACGCCCGAGCTCCGTTCCCGTCACTAACGGCGGCATTTCCAGGCCGATGAAGTGGCGCTCGGGCTCGCCCCCTTGTCCGGGGTCCATGCCCACATACGCACCGCTCATGAGGGTTTGCAGACCCGATACCCGGCCGGCGGTGATCCGCGGCCGCTCGATCCAAAAGTGGGTGCCGGCGGTGAGATGCTTCTCGGCCCAGGGCTCCATGCGCGCCCGCGCCTCCACATGCTGAAGATCGGTGGTCACCCGCACATCCACGACCGTTCCCGCCTCGACATCCTTGAGCTTGACCTTGGTCTTGCCGGCCGCCAGCCCCTCAGCGGTCTTGAACTCGATAATGATCTCGGGCCCCCGAGCCGCATAGTTCTGATAAACCAGCCAAAACCCGATGGCGACCGCCACCAGGGGAATGAACCAGATCACCGAGATCTGGCTGCGCGCCGCAATCACCGCTTCTGGCAGACGCTCAAGTGGTCCTTCAGTCGGGTTGTCTTGACTCACGATGCTCCTCCACAGCGTCCCAGATCAGGCGGGGATCAAACGTCATCGCCGCAAACATGGTGGTGATAACCACGGCAGCGAAATAAACCGCCCCAGCCGCAGGCTCGACACTAGCCATATTGCCCAGATGGATCAGCGCCACGAGAACGGTTACCACGTAGATATCCACCATCGACCAGCGCCCGATGACCTCGGTGAGTCGATACAGCCGGGTTCGCTCTTTGGGCTTCCACCGGGAGCGCCGCTGAACCGAAACCAGCAGGAAGATCAGGATCACCAACTTGGTCAGGGGCACCACCACGCTGGCCACGAAGATCACCAGGGCCAAGGGCCAGTCGCCGTGCTCGATGAAATACCTCACCCCACTGAGGATGGTATCGGCCTGCTCGCGACCGAGACTCGTCACCCGCATGATGGGAAAGAGATTGGCCGGCAAGTAAAGGATGAACGCGGCAATCACCAGGGCCCAGGTGCGAGCAATGCTCTCGGGCTTACGCCGGTGCAAAGGGGAACCGCAGCGACGGCAAGCGAGACGTTGCCCCTGGGCCGCGCGCGGGGTCTCCATCAGCAACCGACAATTCGGGCAAACGATGGGCCGTTCCGGCCTGAGGGCTACGGTCGCCGTTGCCGGCGAGCCGAGGCGGGTCCAGATCTCTTCTGGATCGAGCGCCGCCAGGGCTCCGGACAAGGTGAGCAGCAACAGCAGAAAGGCCCAGAGTGCCGCCCCTGGGATCACAGCCGCCATACCCGCCAACTTGACGATGGACACCAGCACCGCGAGAAAGAACACGTCCACCATCCCCCAAGGCACCAACCGGCGCATCCAGCCGAAGAGGTGCCCCGCCTTGAAGGCGTGCCGGCCGATCTTCAGGGGAACCAAGACATAAAGGAGCAGTAATGTGACGGTGCCCGGGACCACCACGGCGGTGAACCCAACAAGCCCGGCGAGCAGCCCGTAGTTGGCCTCATGCAGGCTAAGGACCGCCGCGGGCAAGGTGGTGGCAATGGGCTGACCCTGAATGCGGACCTCGAGAAAGGGGTACGCCATTGCCACCAGGTAAAGCACCAGGGCCGCGAGGGCCAAGGCCAGGGAGCGGTTTAAGCCATCGACACGGCTCTGGATCAGAAGCGCCCCACAGCGGCCGCACCGCGCCGCGCCTCCCGGCGGCGGTTTGGACACCCGTTGCAGGAGCCCGCAGTCGTGACAGACGTCAAGATCCTGCCCCGCTACCGCGCCTTTAGCTTCCTCAACCATACGCAGCGTCAGGCCAATCCCAGTCGGGGGCGGTCGGTTTGCTACCAGACAGTAACACACCGCAGCATGCCGAGGTGTGGGTGGGGCTCTACCCACGCACCAGAGCTTTCCGATACCCCAGGGCGGTGAGGGTCACGGGTCGGCCGCGGGCTTGCCCGACACCCCGACCGCAGCAACATTATCCCGGAAACCGCTGGAACGCCGGATACCTCGAGTGAGGCATGGCGCTGTACCGCCCGGCTCACCGCGGACTTCCTGCCGAAGAGCATCTCGCCGTTTCCTGTTGACCCACGAGCGGGTCCCCGACACCCGGACGACTGAACAGGGTGCGGCCTCCGGATAATGTTGCTCAACCGCGGCATTCAGCCCCGAATTGATCGATTTTGTGCCAGAACTGCGTCCAGCGTCCGGCAGTTGGGGTGAGGGCGCGCAGGCTGAGCACGATGCCGGGGCCTTGGGTCTTCCAGCGCATGCCGGAGGCGCACAGACGTTGCTTGACCAGAGTCTTGCAGGCCGCCTCGGTGAGGCCC
>JAEHCY010000109.1 GCA_016880695.1 Chromatiaceae bacterium
CTGGTGGGCGAGCACGACTTCTCCTCCTACCGGGCGCTTGGGTGCCAGGCCAAGAGCCCGATCCGACGGGTGCATTACCTCGAGGTGGAACGTGAGGGGGATCGCATCAGCCTGCGCATCGGGGCGAACGGGTTTCTGCATCACATGGTGCGCAACATCGCCGGGGTACTGATCGCCATTGGCCAGGGGGACCGGCCGACGGGTTGGACCCGGGAGCTGATCGAGCTGCGGGACCGCACCCGCGGCGGGGTCACCGCCCCGCCACAGGGTCTCTACCTGGCGCAAGTGGATTACCCGGAGCGATTTGCCCTGCCGCACCCCCGCCGGCCTTTGTTCTGAGCGGTGCCATCGGTTATTTTCGTTCCCCATGCGAACGCGGGTTAAGATATGTGGGCTGACCCGGGCGGAGGATGCCCGGGAGGCGGCGCGTCTGGGCGCCGATGCGATCGGCCTGGTGTTCTACCCCAAGAGCCCGCGGGCGGTGAACGCCGAGCAGGCACTGCGGGTGCTCCAGGGTTTGCCGCCGTTCGTCAGCGTGGTGGGATTGTTCGTGGACCCCACCGAAACGGATGTGCGCCAAGTGCTCGAGCGTGTGCCCCTGGATCTGTTGCAGTTTCACGGAGAGGAGCCGGCAGCGCTCTGCGAAGGGTTCGGGAGGCCCTGGATCAAGGCCATCCGCATGCGCGAGGGTATTGATCTACGAGCAGCCAGACAACGCTATGGGGCTGCCACGGGTCTTCTGCTCGACAGCTACCAACCGGGGGTGCCAGGTGGCACCGGCGTGGGCTTCGACTGGGACCGCATACCGCGTGAGCTGGCCAGCGAGATCGTACTCGCAGGCGGGCTCACGCCAGCGAACGTGGCCTCGGCGGTGCGCAGCCTGCGGCCCTACGCCGTGGATGTCAGCGGCGGAGTGGAGTCGGCCAAGGGCATCAAGGACCCCGCAAAGATGGCAGCCTTCATGCGCGAGGTAAGGCATGGCGATACCCGTTGAGGACTTCACCCAGTATCCCGATGCGCGGGGGCATTTCGGCCCCTATGGCGGGATGTTCGTGCCCGAGACGCTGATGCATCCGCTCGCGGAGCTTTGCCGTGCCTACCAACGCTATCGTCAGGACCCCGAGTTTCTGGCCGAATTGGCCACCGACCTGCGCGATTACGTGGGGCGGCCCTCGCCGGTGTATCACGCCGAGCGGTGGAGCCGGGACCTTGGTGGGGCGCAGATCCTGCTCAAGCGGGAGGATCTCAACCACACCGGCGCCCATAAGGTTAACAACACCGTCGGCCAGGCCCTGCTCGCCAGGCGGATGGGAAAGACCCGCATCATCGCCGAGACCGGGGCGGGACAGCACGGGGTGGCCACCGCGACGGTGGCGGCACGGCTCGGACTGGAATGCGTGGTGTACATGGGGGAGGTGGATGTCGCCCGGCAGGAGGCGAACGTCTATCGCATGCGCCTGCTCGGTGCCGAGGTGGTGGCGGTGCGTTCGGGCTCGCGCACCCTCAAGGACGCCCTCAACGAGGCGATGCGCGACTGGGTTACCAACGTCGACGACACCTTTTACATCATCGGTACGGTGGCGGGTCCCCACCCTTATCCGGCCATGGTGCGGGATTTCCAGACCGTCATCGGCCGCGAGGCCCGTGAGCAGATGCTGGAGCGCACCGGTAGGCTTCCCGATGCCCTGGTGGCCTGTGTGGGCGGTGGTTCGAACGCCATCGGTCTGTTCCACCCCTTCCTCAACGACCCCGAGGTGGCCATCTACGGCGTGGAGGCGGCCGGGGAGGGACTTGCCAGCGGGCACCATGCCGCGCCTCTGTGCGCGGGTCGACCCGGGGTGCTGCATGGCAACCGCACCTACCTGATGGAAGACCGCGACGGGCAGATCATCGAGACCCATTCCATCTCGGCTGGGCTCGATTACCCCGGGGTTGGCCCCGAGCACGCCTGGCTCAAGGACACCGGAAGGGTGCGTTACGAGGCGGTGACCGATGAGGAGGCCCTGGCGGGCTTTCATGCGCTCACACGCACCGAGGGCATTATCCCGGCGCTGGAGTCGAGCCATGCGCTCGCCTATGCCGCAAAGCTGGCGCCTTCCATGAGCAAAGACCAGAACATCCTCATCAACCTCTCCGGGCGAGGCGACAAGGACATGCACACCGTCGCCGCGCGGGAGGGCATCCGACTATGAGCCGTATCGCTGAGCGTTTCTCGCATCTGAGGCTGCGCGGACGCACGGCCCTAGTCCCGTTCGTAACCGCGGGTGATCCGCACCCGGATGTCACCCTCCCTCTGATGCATGCCATGGTGGCCGCGGGGGCCGATCTGATCGAGCTCGGTGTGCCCTTCTCCGATCCCATTGCCGACGGCCCGGTGATCCAGCGGGCGACGGAGCGGGCGCTCGCACATAAGGTGAGCCTGCGCCGGGTGCTCGGGATGGTGGGAGAGTTCCGTCGCAGGGACGCCGATACCCCGGTCATCCTCATGGGCTACCTCAATCCGGTCGAGGTGATGGGTTACCGGGAGTTTGCCGAGGCGGCCAGAGAGGCGGGGGTCGATGGTGTGCTCATCGTGGACGTGCCGCCTGAGGAGGGAGAGGCGCTGGTCGGTGCCTTGCGGGGGGCGGGCATCGATCTCATCTTCCTCTTGGCGCCAACCTCCACCGAGGAGCGCATCGGTAAGATCGCCGAGTTGGCGAGCGGATTCGTCTACTATGTATCGGTAAAGGGTGTGACCGGGGCCGGGCATCTGGACGCCGAATCGGTGGCGACCAAGCTCGCCGAGATCCGCCGGCTAGTGGACCTGCCCGTGGGGGTCGGGTTTGGGATCAAGGATGCGGACTCTGCCGGTCGGGTGGCCGCGGTGGCCGATGCGGTGATCGTGGGAAGCGCAATCGTCAGCCGCATCGAGGCACTGCAGGGGGACCCGGCACGGATCCCGGAGGCCATCGGCGCTTTCCTCCGGGAGTTGCGTGTTAGCATAGATCATGCTAGGGCCCCGCTCACCGAGGGCGGTGTCGAGGGAGGGGTGGTATGAACTGGTTCGAGCGACTGATTCCTAGCCGTATCCGCACGGATGCCAGCAACAAACGTGCGGTGCCGGAGGGGTTGTGGGCAAAATGCCCTGGGTGCAACGCCGTTCTCTATCGGGCCGAGCTCGAGCGCAACCTCGATGTCTGCCCGAAGTGTAACCATCATCACCGCATCGGATCGCGGCGCCGGCTCGATACCTTTCTCGATCCGGAGCCCCGGGAAGAGATTGGCGCCAGCCTCGAGTCCATCGATCCCCTAAAGTTTAAGGATCTCAAGCGCTACCGCGACCGCATCCTCCAGGCGCAGAAAGATACCGGGGAAAAAGAGGCCATGATCGTCGTAGCCGGTCGGCTGAAGGGTCTCAGCCTGGTGGTTGCGCTGTTTGAGTTTGACTTTCTCGGTGGCTCCATGGGATCCGTGGTGGGTGAGCGGTTCGTGCGTGGGGTGGATGCGGCCATCGAGCGGGGCTGGCCTCTTGTCTGCTTCTCCGCGAGCGGGGGGGCGCGCATGCAGGAGTCATTGTTCTCGCTGATGCAGATGGCGAAGACCAGTGCGGCGCTGGGCAAGATGCGGGCGAGGGGTTTACCGTTTGTCTCGGTCATGACCGATCCGACCATGGGTGGGGTTTCCGCAAGCCTGGCGATGCTGGGCGATATCAACATCGCCGAACCCAATGCACTGATCGGTTTCGCCGGGCCGCGGGTCATCGAGCAGACGGTCCGGGAGAAGCTTCCCGAGGGGTTTCAGCGCAGTGAGTTTCTCCTCGACCATGGTGCCCTGGACATGATCGTCGATCGGCGAGACCTGCGGGACCGCATCGCCGGACTCCTGTCCATGCTTATGCATTTGCCCCGGGCTTGAGGGTGGCTGCCTCAGTCCCTTCTGGCTGAGGGTATCCCGCCACCATCACCCGAAGGGCCTTCCTCGATTGGCCATCGCCATCCGGCTGTCGCCCCCATGAACCCCCCGTTTTCCAGCCTTGCCGCCTGGCTGGACTGGCAGGAGCGATTGCATCCGGTGCCGATGGCGCTGGGGCTCGACCGGGTCGGCGAGGTCTGGCGGCGGCTCTGGCCCGCGGGCCTCGGCGCGCCAGTCATTAGCGTAGGCGGTACCAACGGTAAAGGCTCCTCTGTGGCCATGCTCGAGGCTATCCTGGGCGCCGCTGGCTATCGCGTGGGCTGCTACAGCTCCCCGCATCTGCTGCGTTATAGCGAGCGCGTGCGACTCCAGGGCCGGGAGGCGGAGGATGAGGCCCTGTGCGCCGCTTTCGAGCGGGTCGAGGGTGCGCGCGCGGGCATCTCCCTCACCTATTTCGAGTTCGGAACCCTCGCCGCCCTGGACCTTTTCGCCCGCGATTCGCTCGATGTTGCGGTGCTGGAGGTGGGCCTCGGCGGACGGCTCGATGCGGTGAACATCGTGGACGCGGATGTCGCCATCGTGACGACGATCGCCTTCGATCACACCGAATGGCTGGGCGACAGCCTGGATCGGATCGCCGAGGAAAAGGCCGGCATCTTTCGTTTCGGGCATCCGGCGGTCATCGGCTCGGCGCTACCGCGACTCGCCGCCCGCGCTGAGGAGATTGGCGCGCACGTGCTGCAGCTCGAACGGGACTATGGTTGGCGGGAGGCGCCGCAGGGCTGGACCTGGTGGGGACCCCGGCGCCGGCGCGAAGCACTGCCCTGGCCGCGGTTGCGCGGCCGCCATCAACTGGACAACGCAGCGGCCGTGCTCATGGCCCTGGACTGCCTCAGCGACCGCTTGCCGGTGGCCCAGCAGGCGGTCCGCCAGGGGCTCGCGACCGCCAGCCTGCCGGGGCGCTTCCAGGTGCTGCCCGGGGCCCCCACCCTGATCTTCGATGTGGCCCACAATCCCCAAGGGGCGCAGAGCCTGGCGGCCAACCTGCGCCAACTCATGGGCGAGGGGCGCCTGCATGGGGTCTGTGGTCTGCTTGCCGACAAGGATGCCGAGGGCCTGGTCCGACCGCTGACAGAAATGGTCGATGCCTGGTATCTCGCCCGTCCAGACTCCCCGCGGGGGATGTCCGCCGAGCGCTTGGCACAGCGGTTCCTGGGGGCTGGGGTGGAGCGACCGCTACGGGTTCTGCCATCGGTGGCGGATGCCGTGGATGCCGCCAGGGCACAGGCATCGCCGGAAGACAAGGTGCTGGTGTTTGGCTCCTTCGTGACCGTGGGCGAGGCCATGCGGCATCTCGGGATGGGCTGAAGACCCCATGCCGTTACGTTATGAACGGGGCCCGACGGGGCATTCGCCCCGTTGGGAATGTTTGGATTCCGCTGGCGGTTCACGACTGTTCAAACGTGCGGGACCGAGTTACAAACCCCGTCCCGCTCGGAAGGTCGTGCGGACCCCCTACATCACGTCGC
>JAEHCY010000110.1 GCA_016880695.1 Chromatiaceae bacterium
AAGCTCCTGGTCTTCCCGCGGGAAAGCGACCACCTCGAGCAGGATGTCGAGCGTTACCACCCCCACCCCGAGCACTGCCGTACGCTTTGTCAGCAGGCCCGAGCCAGTGGTATCGGGCAGCGATCCCGGGCTTGGGTCAGTCACTGTCAGCACCAGCGCAGTCGCACCAGCAGTCAAGCCCTGCTGTTACCAGGTTGCATCGGCTCACCGCGTGGGCGCGGGCTTGCCCGCGCTCTGCCCACACCAGCGGCCGGTTAAGCGCCGACAAGCCGGGCGCCCACAACTGCCCACGCGCTTCCAATCCAAATGGCGGTAGTTGCACCACAGGGCCATCCCCCAAGGGCCAGGGCGGGTAGAATCGCGGCAACGGTTGAGGCGCAGCCTGACCCAGTGCGGGGATTGTACATGTCGACAACCAAGGGGATCGTTGCCGCGGGGCATGAACAAACCGCAGAGGCCGCGGTGCGGACGCTCGCGGCGGGTGGCAACGCCTTCGACGCGGCCGCCGCGGGGTTCTGCGCCGCCTGCGTCGCCGAGCCGTTGCTCGCCTCCCTCGGTGGGGGCGGCTTCCTCCTTGCCTGGGTCCCGGACGCCGAGCCGAGGGTTTACGATTTCTTCGCCCACACCCCGCGACACCGGCGAGCGGAACCGGAGGTGGAGCTCTACCCCATCGTCGCCGACTTCGGGGAGGCCACCCAGGAGTTCCATATCGGCCGGGGATCTATCGCCACCCCTGGCGCCATCCGCGGGCTGTGCCGCATGCAGGCCGATCTCTGCCGCCTGCCCCTGCGGGAGATCGTCGAGCCCGCCCGGCGCCTGGCGCTCGATGGGGTGGCGGTCAACCCCTTCCAGCACTTCGCCGCCACCATCATCGAGCCCATCCTGCGCGCGAGCCCCGCGGTCTTTGCCTTACATGAGTCCCCGAGCGAGCAGGGGCGATTGGCTGGCGTGGGCGAGATCATCCGCAACCCCGCCCTCGCCAACCTGCTGCAGGCCCTGGCGGACGAGGGCGATGGCCTGTTCTACCGCGGGGAGTTGGCGTATCGGTTAGTGCGCGATTGCGCCGAGGGCGGCGGGCACCTCCAGGCCGAAGACCTGGCGGGTTACCGGGTGCGGGTTCGCCGGCCCCTCGCGGTGGACTACCGCGGGGCGCGCGTCCTCACCAATCCGCCCCCCTCCCTCGGCGGACTGCTGATTGCCTTCGCCCTCGGACTCCTCGCCGAGGTCGATCTGTCCAGCCGCCGTTGGGGTCAGGCGGAGCATAGGGGCGCCCTGGCGCGGGCGATGGGCCTCACCCAGGCGATGCGGGCGCGCCTGCCGCCGGGGGAGGCTTCCGAGGTGCCCATCGACCTCGCGCAGGGCGATTTCCCGCTGCTGGCGCGGCTGCGGCGGATGATGCGCCGTTACGCGATCCGCGCCCGGGGTACCACCCAGATCAGCGTTGCCGACGCGGCGGGTAACCTGGCTAGCCTGAGCCTCTCCAACGGCGAGGGCTCCGGCTACCTGTTGCCGGGCACTGGGCTGATGCTGAACAACATGCTCGGGGAGGAGGACATCAACCCCGAGGGCATTCACCGCTGGCCCAGGGATCGCCGCCTGGCCTCGATGATGGCGCCCTCCCTGATCACCCTTGGGGATGGCACCCGCATCGCCCTGGGCTCGGGGGGCTCCAACCGCATCCGCAGCGCCATCCTGCAGGTGATCTCCAATCGGGTGGATTTCGGCATGCCGCTCGCCGAGGCCGTCTCCGCCCCGCGCATCCACTTCGAGGGCGGGCTGCTCAACCTGGAACCGCCCTGTGGGGCGGAGACCCTCGCGGGGCTGGCGCGGCATCACCCGAGGATCAAATGCTGGGAGGCGCCCAACCTGTTCTTCGGCGGCGTGCACAGCGTTGCCCGGCGCGCCGATGGCGGGCTGGAAGGCGCCGGCGATCCCCGCCGGGGTGGGGTGGCGCGGATCGCGTTGCCGGGCGGAAGATAAAATCCGGCCTGTCGCCGCTTCGTCCCGATCAGGCCCCCGAGCTCGGGCCGGGGCTCAGCGCGCGCCGCGCTCGAGCGCGCGCACGGCCTCGGCGATGTCCTGGCTCAGGCGCGCGATGGCGCGGCTGTGGGCGGCCGCGAGGGCGTCGTAGCCCTTTTCGGTGAGCGGCTCGCGCACCCGCGTGCGCCCGGTACGGAACTTGTCGTCCTTGGTCCGGCGCAGGGTCCACACCGCCTCCAGCGTGGCCGCTTCCCCCGGGACGGATTCCAGCTTCTGCACCTCGACGCCAACGCGGTACTGGCCCCCCGCGCCCAGGGTCTGGGGCGACTGGGTGACCTGCCCGGTGCCGAGTAGGGCGACGAGGTTCTCGGCCAGGGTCCGGGAGATCTCGTCCTGCAACGGCGAGGCCCAGCGGTCGAATTCCTCGAGCCGCACCTGATTCGGCCCGGTGGAGATGACGATCTCGGGCCGATCGACCGCCGCCGGCACGGACACCGGACCTACCACCAGGGATAGGTCCGACGGAGGAGCCGCCGGGATGTCCGCGGCGCTCAGGGTGTAGAAGCGCGATACGGGTGACGCGCACCCCCCCAGGGCCAAAGGGACGGCCAAAAGAAGGAAGCGGGCAAAGCGGTCAGGCATCAGGGTTTCTCCCCCGTCTTGCCCCGGAGCAGGGCCTCGGGATGACGATCCAGGTAGTCGCTCAGGACCCGCAGCGACCGTGCGGCGCGCGCCACCTCTTGGAGGGCATCGCGTAGCGCCTGTTGGCCCGGCGCATCCTTGCCGACGAGGGTTGCGTCCGTGCCCTTGAGTACCCGGTCGGCGGAGTCGAGGGTGCGGTGGAATTCGACGATGGCGGACTTCAACTCGGGGGTGATGCCCTGGTCGATGTGATTGACGGCTTTGGCGACGTCTCGGATCGCGCGATTGAAGGTCTCGATCGCGGTTCGGACATCGGCACTGATCGCCTCGAAGGGGAGCTTGTCGAGCTTGACTAGGATGCTGCTGACCTTGGCCTCCAGGTCCGGCAGGATGCTGGGGACCGTCGGCATGGCCGGTGGGTTCTGGCCCCAGTCCACCTCCGCCTTCGCCGCGTCCGGGTAGAAATCGAGGGCCACGAATAACTGCCCGGTGAGCAGGTTGCCGCTGCGCAGTTGGGCGCGCAGACCGCGTTCCTCCACCATTCGCTGAAGAAAGGCACCGGCTTTCTGGTCGCTGCCGACGATGGCCGCGGCGGTGGTCGCCTGCTCGGTGCTGAGGCGTGCCACCAGCCGCTCCGGGTAGGTCACCACCTCCACGCGCCCGCGCAGCCTGAGCGTCTTAGGGTCGAGGTCGAACGCGACGTCGACGACCTCGCCCACCGTCAGGCCAAGGAGGGTGACCGGGGCGCCGGCGGACAGCCCGCGCAGCGACTCGCTGAAGTAGAGCACATAGTGTCTGGCGATGGACTCGGGCTGCTTCATCGCCTTGGTACGGTCGCTGTACAGGGTGAAGGCCCGGTCCGCGGCGGGTTCCCCGGCGCCGGCAAAGGACGGCTTGTCGAACGCGATTCCGCCGACCAGCAGCGCCACCACCGATTCGGTGCGAATGTCCACACCGCCCGCGCCCACCGAGACGTCCAGCCCACTGGCGTTCCAGAAGCGCGTTTCGGTATCGACGTACCGATCGTAGGGTGCATCGACGACGACCTTGATCTCCACGGAGCGACCGTCGGCGGCGAGGTCGTAGGCAATGACCTGACCCACCTGGAAGCGGCGGTAATAGAGCGGAGAACCGACGCTCAGGGACCCGATGTCGTCCGCCGTGAGCCGGAACACCCGTCCCGGCCGATCGGTGGTCACGATGGGTGCCACCTCGAGCCCCTGGAACAGGCGCCCCCCCTCGTGGGAGGTGCCCACCTCGAACCCGATGTAGTTGCCCGAGAGCAGGGTGCCCAGACCCGAGATCCCGCTCAAGGTAACGCGCGGCTGGACGACCCAGAACTTGGCGTCCGCCACCATCAGTCCCTCGGCAAACTTGGCGATCTGGGCCGTGACCCGGACTTGGGTATAGTCCTCGGACAGCTCCACAGCCGTCACATGCCCGATCTTCACGTCTTTGTACTTGATGAAGGTCTTACCCGCCTCGACGCCTTCGGCGGCCTTGAAGACGATGGCGATGGTCGGCCCCTCGTTCAGCACCCGATTGACGGCGATCCCGATCGCCACGATGGCGGCAAACAGCGGAATGATCCAGATGGCCGAGACCCGCAGGCCCCTTTTCGGCGCCAGGGTTGCCACCGGCAGATCGTCGCGGTCGGCGGTCTCAGCCATGCACTGCCTCCGTATCCGTATCCGCACCCGCGTCCCAGATCAGGCGTGGGTCGAAGGTGGTTGCCGCGATCATGGTGAGCACGACCACGGCGGCGAAGAAGACCACCCCGGCACCGGGCTCCACCGACATCAGGGGCTGGAGCTGCACCAGGGCGACGGTAAAGGTGTCGACGAAGACGTCGAGCATGGACCAGCGGCCGACGAGCTCCACCAGCCGATACAGGCGCGTGCGCTCGCGGTTGCCCGCGATCGAGCCGCGCTGCACCGTAATCAAGAGATACCCGAGCGCCACCAGCTTGCCGAGCGGGACCATGACGCTCGCGATCAACACGACCAGGGCCAGCGGCCAGGACCCCGAGGTGTAGAGAAACACCACGCCGCCCATGATGGTGTCGGACTCGGCCGACCCCAGCGTGGTGGTGGTGAGGACGGGCAGGAGGTTGGCGGGGACGTAGCAGATTGCCGCCGCCACTACCAGCGCCCAGGTGTACTGGATCGACTGGTGGCGCCGCCACGCCAGCCCCGCGCCACAGCGCGGGCAGTAGCCGGTCTCCGCCGGGCGCGCCGGCCGCGACAGCAGACCGCAGGTTTCGCAGGTGACCAGGCCCGCCGCCAGGCCGGTAAGGGGGGCGGCGGTCAGGGTGTCCCATCCTCGGCAGGCGCCGCGGGACCTGGCCGGGGCGCCTCGCCGTCGGCCCACCGCACCCGCCGCCAGATCTCGTCCGCATCGAAGTTGGCCATGATCGCGGGGAACAGCAAGACCAGCACCCCGACCGCATAGAGGCCGATCCCCGCCTCAACGGTGGCCAGCTCGGCGATCTTGATCAGCGAGACCAGGATGCCGAGCAGCATCACCTCCAGCATCGACCAGGGACGCATGGAATCGGCCCAGCGCAGCATCGCACCGACCCACTGCGGTGCGGGGGGGCGGCGCGCCGCGAGCAGCACCGTGAGCAGGAACAGGATGTAGCCCGCGGGTGCGAGCACCGCGCAGAAGGCGACGATCAGGGCCGTCAGCTCCTGCCCTTCGAGCCACATCCGGTATGCCCCGCCGATGATGGTGGTGCTCGCGCTCCGCCCCACCGCCGACATGCCGAGCAGGGGGGCGGAGTTGGCGACGATGAGGGCGAACAGAGCGGCGACGCTGAGGGCGAGCGGGCGGTCGATGGGGTCTGAGCTGTGCGTCGCCAGCGTCTGGCCGCAGCGCGCGCAGCAGGCCTTGGCGCCGGGCGGCAGCTCCGGGATGCGCTGCATCAGGTCACACTCGGGACAGGCAATGGTTTCCATCGGCTCGGACCGGTTGTAGCACCCTGGTGGCGGATCGTCCGGGGCCCGCAGTCCAGGGGGGCGGGAAGTCCGGTTCTCGATCGCCATTGCCCTACCAGCGCGCATTCTTCAGGACTCGGCGCACCGCGAACACTGGTGCCTGCCCCCTGCGTATAAGTATCCCCTGCCCGCTTCCGATGGCCCGATCCCTGACAACGGCTCCGTTTCGGGAAGTGCGATATCAGCCGGCCTCT
>JAEHCY010000111.1 GCA_016880695.1 Chromatiaceae bacterium
GACCGGGGGAACGACAAGTCGAAGGCAAGTTGCCAGAAGCCTGGGGCTTATCTCACGCTGGATGGGCAGTAACTGCCAGCGTTTTCCGCGGTTTATCGATAGACGCAAGGGCACGCTAGCCAGATTGGGGTTTTTCGTGAGGCAGACAGTCCCTTTAATGGCGAAGACGGGAGTCAGCCAGACTGTGGCATGGAACGCGCTACCGCATGGCCATAGGACAATTCCGAATCCGTTGGCGGCGTTGAAGTTGTGGCAGTGAGGGAGTGGCCCCTCCAGAGTCGGGACCCGGGTGGCCAGGAACGGATTTGATGTGCAACCACGCCCTCCTCGGTTGCTCCAGCGATCGTCAGTTCTCCGGGGGTGTTGTCGGCCTGATGCGATGCTTCGCCTCGCGCCTCTTGTGCCGTGCCTCCCACGCCAAGCGGCGGAGGTCGTTGCACTGGCTGATGAGGCTGACCAGGACGCTGGCTGGCTGGACGAGCAACAGCGTAACCTGTCAGACTGATTTCGTCTGCGGCCGTGCCTGCATCTGCCCTTCCGGGCAAGCCGCATTGCCCCTTCGCCCAGTAGTCGCGTTACCATACGTAGAAAGAAAACCCACGCGACAATCAACCCACCCAGATCCATTCCTGAGACCCTGGCCTCTACCGCCCGCGGCGATGTCAGGGAGTCAGGTTTCTTTCAACCCGTCCCCAGGGGCCAATACATGCGATCTATCAAACCCAGGATTCTTCTCGCCAGTGCCGCTTCCTTGCTCGCCCTTGCCCTGTGCCATCCGGCCATGGCGGTAACGCCCGCTGACCAGGCTGCAAAGGATCCGGTGGCGGCCACGGTGAACGGCACGCCCATCGGCCAAAGAACCGTCGACCTGCTGGCCAAGCAGGGCGCCAGTGAAGGCCGTCCGGACACGCCGGAGGCCAGAAGGGCCATCATCGATCAGTTGGCGCTGCAAATGGTGCTCGCGGAGGAGGCGATGAAAAAGGGATTGGACAAGACCCCCGAATTTGCCGAACAACTGGCTACGATCAAGCAAGCCGTTCTGGCCAGCGTTTATGTGGAGGATTTCATCGATAGCAATCCGGTCACCGACGACAGGGTGAAGGCCGAATACGAGCGCGTCAAGGCGACGGTCACCGGCACTGAATACAAGGCGCGCCACATCCTGGTGGAGAAGGAATCCGAAGCCAAGGACATCATCGCCAAACTCAAGGCCGATCCGAGTGCCTTTGGGAATCTGGCGATGGAAAGGTCGCTGGACGCGGGCTCCAAGGCCAAGGGTGGCGATCTGGGATGGTTCGATCTAAGCGCTATCCCACCCGAATTCGCTGCCGCCGCGAGCACACTGGAAAAGGGTAAGTTCACCGAGGCGCCGGTCCAGACCGAGTTCGGCTATCACGTCATCCTGCTGGAAGACTCCAAGCCCATCGAGGCGCCACCCCTCGACGAGATCAAGCCCCTGCTTAGCCAGCAGCTTCAGCAGCAAGACTGGGACCAACATCTGGAGGCGCTCAAGGCCAAGGCCAAGATCGAGGTCGTCGGCGCTTCCGCCGCGGCACCTTGAGCTTCGTGGGCGGACCGCCCTCGGCCTGATTCAGCACCTTCCCGAGACGTCAGCCACGAGGAGAAACCAATGAAATCCGCGATCGCCTTTTCTCACTGGGGTCCGTGCCTTGGCGCTCAGCGCCCTGCTGTTCATCGGCAGTCACGCGCTGGCTGCGCGCATACTGGCCCGACCAGGCGATCCTCGACGGCAGTTGGAAGCCTCCGGTAGTCAGCGTCGTGAAGTAGTCAGGCGCCGCGGCTGATCCCCAATAGCTTTATAATCCACCTGTAGGCAGCGGCAGACGCTCGCCGACACCCCTGACTCTATATTAGGAGAACAACCTTGCACTCATTTCGTAGCTTCATCCTGTCCCTGATGGCCGCCTCGGCCCTCGGTCTGCAAGCCTGCTCGACGGCACCCATGTCCGACTACCAGATCGAGGACCAACGCGCCTCGGTGCGCGAGGTGACCAACGAGACACTGGCGCAGCTCAATCAACAGTACCCCGACGCCCGCAGGCGCATCGAACGCTCCGCCGGTTACGCCGTGTTCAGCAATTACGGCTTCAAGTTCTTGTTCTTGGGTAGCGCCGCCGGGGAGGGTCTTGCCGTCAACCGCGCCACGCAGCGCGAGACCTTCATGCGGATGGTGGAGTTGCAGCCCGGCTACGGCTTCGGCGTGCAGAAGTTTCGGCTGGTATTCGTGTTCGAAACACGCCAGGCATTCGACCAGTTCGTCACCTCGGGTTGGGAGTTCGGCGGCAACCTGATGGCGTCAGCGCAGACCAGCACCCAGCAGATGGGCAGCCAGCTAGGGGTATCGGTATCGCCGGGTGTGCTGATGTACCAGCTCACCGATGAGGGGGCCATCGTCGGGGTCAGCATCACCGGCGCCAAATACTACCCGGACTCCAATCTGAATTAACCCCACCAGGGCAATCCATGCCAGCAGCGAATCTCAAGCAAGCCACCAGGGTGCTCGGGCTCTTCGCCCTCGGCGCCATTTTCGCCACACCGGTCCGGGCGGAATTGAGCGCCGAGGAGCTGGCCAAGCTGGCGCAGAACCCGGTGGGCAACCTGATCAGCCTGCCGTTCCAGAACAACACCAATCTCCACTACGGTCCGGAGAGAAAGACCCAGAACATCCTCAACATCCAGCCGGTGATTCCGATCTCGGTGAACGACGACTGGAACATCATCACCCGCACGATCCTGCCGGTGATCTCGATGCCGTCACTCTACCCGGGCGACGATCGGACCAACGGCATCGGCGACACGGTGTTCACGGCGTTCCTCTCGCCGGCCAAGCCCGGCAGCTTAATCTGGGGCGCCGGTCCGGTGGTGCAGTTGCCGACCAACAGCAACGCGGAGCTCGGCAACAAGAACTGGGGCCTGGGGCCCTCGTTCGTGGTGCTGCACCTCGAGCATGGCGACCCCTGGGTGTACGGCGTGCTGGCCAACAATATCTGGTCGCTGTCCAGTGACCAGCAGGGCGGTTCGTACAACAACGGCCTGATCCAGCCCTTTGTCAATTACAACTTAGAAGGCGGTCTCTACCTCACCAGCTCGCCCATCCTCACCGTCGACTGGAAGGCTGACGACGACAACAAATGGACCGTTCCTCTGGGCGGGGGTGTTGGCAAGATCTTCCACTTCGGGAAGCTGCCGGTGAACACGCAGATCTCGGCGTACTACAACGTGATCACACCGGATAACGGACCCGACTGGCAGATCCGCGCGCAGGTGCAGTTGATGTTTCCGAAATAGCACCCGATCGGACCGCAACGACCGACCGATGGCTGTCACCTAAGGGTCATGGCTTTTGGCATAAACTCCCGATCATGAAAGCCATGACCGCCCGCCCTCTCTCCCGCAGGCGGGCGAGGGGAGATTCGCGAGTCGCTCACGCGACTTTCAAGGTAAACAACGGCTTCGGCACGGATGCCGGCAACCCCGGTTCCTGGGTGGCTGGACCCTCAAGGGGCTCAGCGGGCCCACCAGGCGACGCTCCTACCGACTGGAGGAAGTTCATGAACCGCTGGATTCCGATTGTTGGTTGCTCCATCGTCGCGCTAGCCCTAGTGGGCTGCGCGAGTCCCACCGGTCCCGAGGCCGCGGCGGGCACCCCGCCGGCGCGGACCGCGCCCACGGGGCTGCCGCTCACACCGCAGGCTGCGTGCAACCTGCTGGCCGACCAGGGTCTGGCGGCAACCGGAGGCTACCTGCCCGCAGGCGGCGGGGTGTACCTGTGCAGCAGCTTCAAGAAGGTCCTTCCGGTGGGTGATGCGGTACCGGACACCCTGCAGTTTTTTGCCCAGGGCTCGGCCGAAGCGGTGACAACGCTCAAGCTCGAGCTCGACCTGCGCTCGCCCGGCGACGTTCAGCCGGCGTTGCGAATGCTGCTCACGCCGGTCGAGGCGCTCACCGAGCGGGTTCTCGGCGCCCAGGTACCGGAACAGGCCCAGGTGGCGATCCGCAGTGGGGTGTCGGGGAACTGGCCGGTGGCCGGCGCAACCCTGAAAGCGGAGCGAATCACGACCTTCACCACCAGCTTCGTGGTCACGCTGCAGTAGGGTGCCAAGCCTCGCGGTGATCATGCCCGCGCGTGCGAGGCCCCGAGCGCCAGATCGGGGTCCATTGGGTTCCCCACCCAAGGGGGCGATTGTCATGAGATGCCAAGAGACTGTGCCGATCCATCAAGCGCGAGGCGGGCAAATGAGCATAGTGTACCGAGGTGGGCGACTTGTGCCCCCACGCCTTGTTCTGGGTCTCTCTGGGCGGCCGAGGGGAGCTGCTCCGAGGGCGATCAGCGCTCCACCCCGCCTAGTGCAAAACACCAAACGCACCCAGGGAGAAAGCACGATGAGAGCAAGATCTACCCCACAGGTATTGTGCGCGATGGTTGCCAGCGCCCTGCTGGCAGCGACACCCGCGATAGCGCAACAGGTCACCGGCACCCTGGGCTCGCCCAGCGCCACCACGACTATTGGCGGCGAGCAGCTTCCGGCGCCCGACCCGAAGTTCGGCGGAGTTATCAAAGAGAAGGCCTCGGAGTCGAAGGCCTGGTGGGCGCCGCGCGTTGTGCCGC
>JAEHCY010000112.1 GCA_016880695.1 Chromatiaceae bacterium
GCTCACCCGGCCCCTGATCCGTCGGCCGGGAGTCCCCAAGACCCTGGAGGGCTTCGATCCGGCCCATCCGGAGGCCCTGTTCCGCGAGGCCACCTGGGAGGAGGCCCTGGAGCGGGCCGCCGCTGGGCTGCGGGTGATCCGCGATCGCGATGGGGGCGGGGCGCTCGCCGGGTTTGGCTCCGCCAAGGGCAGCAACGAGGAGGCCTATCTGTTCCAGAAGCTGGTGCGTACGGGCCTGGGCACCAACAACCTCGATCACTGCACCCGTCTCTGCCATGCCTCCAGCGTAGCCGCCCTGCTGGAGGGCATCGGTTCGGGGGCGGTGTCGAACCCGGTGGCGGATGTGGCGGAGGCCGAGGTGATCCTGGTGATCGGCTCCAACACCAGCGAGAACCATCCGGTGGCGGCCACCTTCATGAAGAACGCCGCCCGCGCCGGCAAAACCCTGATCCTGCTGGACCCCCGCCGGACTCCGTTGGCGCGGCATGCGCGCTGGTTCCTGCAGTTTCGCCCCGACACCGACGTGGCCCTGCTCAACAGTCTGCTCCACACGATCATCGAGGAGGGTCTAACCGACGCCGAGTTCATCCGCGCGCGCACCGAGGGTTTCGAGGCGCTGCGGGCGGCGGTGGGGGCCTATGCTCCAGAGCGGGTGGCCTCGGTGTGCGGAATCGACGCGGCAACCCTGCGCGCGGTGGCCCGCGCCTATGCCACGGCCGGCACGGCCATGATCTTCTGGGGCATGGGCATCTCCCAGCACGTGCACGGCACCGACAACGCCCGCTGCCTGATCGCGCTGGCCCTGATCAGCGGCCAGATCGGCCGTCCCGGCACCGGGCTGCACCCACTGCGCGGCCAGAACAATGTGCAGGGGGCTTCGGATGCGGGCCTGATACCCATGATGCTCCCGGACTACCAGCGGGTGGACAATCCGGAGGCGCGGGCGCGCTTTGAACAAGCCTGGGGGGTGGGACTCGATCCCCGGCCCGGTCTCACCGTGGTGGAGATCCTGCACGCGGCAAGCCGTGGGTGCATCCGGGGTATGTACATCCTGGGCGAGAACCCCGCCATGTCCGACCCCAACCTCCAGGCTGCCCGCGCCGGACTGGCCGCCCTGGAGCATCTGGTGGTGCAGGACATCTTCCTCACCGAAACCGCCGCGTTTGCCGACCTGGTCCTGCCCGCCACGGCGTTCCCGGAGAAGACGGGCACCTTCACCAACACCGATCGCCGGGTCCAGCTCGGTCGCCAGGCGCTCGATCCTCCCGGTGAGGCGCGGGGGGATCTCTGGATCATCCAGGAGATGGCCCGCCGCCTGGGGCTCGATTGGCGCTATCCGGGGCCGGCGGCGGTGTTCGAGGAGATGCGCGGGCTGATGCCCAGCATCGCTGGCATCACCTGGGCGCGCCTGCAACGGGAGGGATCGCTGACCTATCCGCTGCACCGGGAGGGTGATCCGGGAACAGCCGTTGTCTTCACCGAGGTTTTCCCCACCGCGAGCGGTCGCGCCCGGCTGGTCTCCGCCGAGCTTACCCCCGCGGCCGAGCTGCCCGACGAGGCCTATCCCCTGGTGCTCATCACCGGCCGACTCCTGGAGCACTGGCACACCGGTGCCATGACCCGGCGCTCGCGGGTGCTCGACGCACTGGAGCCCGCGCCGCAGGTGGGGATTCACCCGGA
>JAEHCY010000113.1 GCA_016880695.1 Chromatiaceae bacterium
ACCTGGGCCACGACCGAGGCGAAGGCGTGGCTGGGTACGACGATGACGACCTCGCTGGCTCCCTCGATGGCGGCGGGGAGGTCGTGCTCTGGTTGGATTCCTTCGGGCAGTGCAAAGCCGGGAAGAAAGGCGCGATTTTCCCGATCCTGGCGCAGCGCCTCGATCTCCTCGCGCAGATGCCCCCAAAGGGTGACGCGGTAGCCGTTGCGAGAGAGCAGAAGCGCAATCGCCGTGCCCCAAGAGCCGGCGCCAACAACCGCGACCGTGCGCGGCAGATCGGGTTCCGTCAATGCTGCTTTTCGCCGGCCGCAGGCGCCGCGCGGGCCGCGATCTGCTGCTGGTGCTGCATGAAGAGGGCGTCGAAATTCACCGGCTGTAGCACCATGGCGGGGAAGCTACCCTTGCTCACCAGGTCGGAGATGACTTCCCGTGCATAGGGAAATAGGGCGTTAGGGCAGTAGGCACCGAGCAGGGGCGCCAACTCCTGTTGGCTGAAGCCCTGAAAGCTGAAGATCCCGGCCTGCTGCACCTCAACCAAGAAGGCGGTCGTGGCCCCAATTTTTGTGGTCAGGGTGACCGAGAGCACCACCTCATAGGTGTCGGCGGCAATCTGCTTCACGCCGGTGCTGATGTTGAGGTCATTTTCCGGTTGCCATTCCTGGCGGAATATCTCGGGCGCGTTCGGTGCCTCGAAAGACACGTCCTTAAGGTAGATCCGCTGAAAGGCCATCTGGCGCTGCGGCTGCTCGGTGGTGGGGGACTCTTCGGCCATCGGTTTCGGTTTCCTGGCGTTGGGCGGTGGGAAAGGAGGACAATCCTGAGCTATCGGCGTTTCTTGGTCAGCGGGAGGCTAGCGGCCTGCCAGGCCAGTATGCCCCCGCGCAGGTTGTGGACCCGCTGGAATCCTTCCTTGCGCAACTGAGTGCAAGCAATCGACGATTGGGAGCCTGAGCGGCAGTTCACCAAGATCGGCTGATCTTTGTACTTCTGCAGCGTTCCCATCTGATTCTTGAATCCGTTGATGGGGATGTTGAGCGCATTGATGATATGTCCCTGGGAAAAGTCGGCCGCCGGTCGCACGTCGATGACCACGGCTGCCTCGTGATTGATCAACTGCGTCGCCTGCAGGGGATCCACCGAACCGCGGCTGGCGAACAGGATGTTGTGCACCAGCAACGCGAGGATAAGCACCAGGGCCACGAACAGCATCCAGTGGCTGATCACAAACTCGAACCATTGGGTCGTTGAAGCGGATAAAGGGTTCATATAGGCTCAAATCATCGCGGTCCCCTACGAGGGGGCCACTCCCGCTGACAAAGGGCCGTCAGTATAAAGCCGGATGCAAACGATGGCCACGCGGCAGACTTGCGCGGTGTCCTGCAGCCGGCGCCCGACGGCTTGGTCAGGTCGCAGCTTAGCGAAACGGAGCTTCTCCCAGGTGATCGTGATGGCAGAACACCTCTCGCATCATGCCGACGAGCTGCAGCGTGCGCGAATCGCTCACGCGATAGTAGACCCGGTTGGCGTCTTTGCGCGAGGCGAGGATGCCCTTGTCACGCAGGATGGCGAGGTGCTGAGAGATGTTGCTCTGGGAGGTGCCCACAG
>JAEHCY010000114.1 GCA_016880695.1 Chromatiaceae bacterium
CGCATCGCATCGAGTAAGGCGATTGGCGTGTCCAACATCGACCAGCGTCGATGTCACGCCCCCTAAGTACCCGGCCCTCCGACCAACTCGGCCCGAGCTGAGGATCGACACCCATCCCCTCGAACAAAGCTAGCAGCCGCCTGAGCCTGAGAGTTCCCTGTCCCGTCGGCGAGTATGACCCGACTGCTGGGCGGCGGTCTGGACCCGCTCGACGCAAGGCAGGGGATCGCGTTGGCCGGCTCCTGGCACGGTCTCAGTCGCTATTTGGTGCTGCAAGAGTGCCCCAGGAGTAGACTTGGACCCGACCGAGTCACAACTAATGTAAACCCATGCGGAGGATCTGAGTAATGCTTCACCTCAAACAGATTGGCATGAGCCTGGTTTTGGTCACCGCCCTGGTGCTTGCGGCGGGCGCACCCAGGATGGCCGCGGCGGCCAGCGCCGCCGAGATCGACCGGGAGGCGAGCGCCGCACTGGCCAAGCTCTATCGGGACGTGCCCGCTGCCAAGCATCTGGCGCAGGGCGCCAAGGCGATCCTGGTGTTTCCCTCGGTGGTGAAGGGCGGTCTTATCGTCGGTGGCCAGTACGGCGACGGTGCCCTGCGCAAGGGCGGGAAGACGGTAGCCTACTACAACACCGCTGCGGTTTCTTACGGATTACAGGCGGGTGCCCAGAGCTTCGGCTACGTGCTTTTCTTCATGACCGACGCCGGCCTGAAGTACCTCGATAGCAGCGGGGGCTGGGAGGTAGGGGTCGGCCCCAGTGTGGTTGTCCTTGATGAGGGCATGGCCAGGAGCCTGACCACCACCACCGCCCGCGACGATGTCTACGCCTTCATCTTCGGACAGAAGGGCCTGATGGCGGGCATCGGGCTCCAGGGCTCGAAAATCACCCGGATCCGCCCGGGCAAGTGAGCCACCCTGGCCTCTCGATACGCCTTTCCGGGGCCGGGTCGAAGGGGTCAGGCAATCCGTAACCGCTAAACCTGGGATTCGGTGTTGATCTAATCGGGCGCGCCCGATATGTTGGCAGCGTTCCTCATCCAACGCGTCTTGAAGGAGTCTCATGAGCTTGCACATGCCGTCTATTCTTAAGGTTGCCCTCGTCGCTGTTACCCTGGTGGGTCTGGGCTGCTCCGGACCCGTACGCCGGGATGCGGTGCCCCCGGCGCTGACCGCCAAGGCCGAGATCCCGGGGCTGCCGGGGGTTCGTTACCGCCTCTCGGAATCCGGGGCGATAGCCAGCGAGGGTCTCGAGTCCGTGAAGCGGGAAAGCGCCTATCTCGCCACCCAGGGCCACACGGGGCCGCTGCCGCCGGCGGTGTTCCTGGCCGTTTCCGGCGGTGGCGATGGCGGTGCCTTTGGTGCGGGCCTGCTTAATGGCTGGACCGCCGCGGGCAACCGGCCGCAGTTCAAACTGGTCACCGGCATCAGCACCGGGGCGCTGATCGCCCCCTTTGCCTTCCTCGGCCCAAAATACGACGACCGGCTGAAGGACTTCTACACCAACACCGCGCCACACGACATCGCCGAGGCACGTTCGCTCATCGCGGCGATCACCAACGACGCCATGGCCGACAACCGCCCCCTGTGGAACCGTGTTGCCAAGGAGGTGGACCGGGCGCTGCTCGACGAGATCGCCGCCGAGTACCAGAAGGGCCGGCTGTTGCTGATTGC
>JAEHCY010000115.1 GCA_016880695.1 Chromatiaceae bacterium
CGCCTACGAGGATGCCGGCTTCGCGGTCTACGGCCCCGATCGCGCCGCGGCGCGCCTCGAGGGATCCAAGGCCTACGCCAAGGACTTCCTCGCCCGCCACCGCATCCCCACCGCGGCCTACCGCGCCTTCACCGAGCTTGGACCCGCGCTCGAGTACCTGCGCGAGGTGGGTGCCCCCATCGTAGTCAAGGCCGATGGCCTGGCCGCCGGAAATGGGGTGATCCTGGCCGCGGAGCTGTCGGTGGCCGAAGCGGCGGTGCGCGACATGCTCTCTGCGGGGGCCTTCGGCCCTGCGGGCCGACGGGTAGTCATCGAGGAGTTTCTGACCGGCGAGGAGGCGAGCTTCATCGTCATGGTCGACGGAAAAAACATTCTGCCCATGGCCACCTCCCAGGACCACAAGGCGGCGGGGGATGGCGACACCGGGCCCAACACCGGCGGCATGGGGGCCTATTCACCCGCCCCGGTGGTAACCCCCGAGATTCACGAGCGGGTCATGACCGAGGTGATCCGGCCCACGGTCACGGGCATGGCGGCCGAGGGCCGACCGTACCTCGGCTTTCTCTACGCGGGCCTGATGATCGCCCCCGATGGCACCCCCAAGGTCCTCGAGTACAACTGCCGCCTCGGCGACCCGGAGACCCAACCGATCCTCCTGCGCCTGAACTCGGACCTGGTGGAACTGTGCCTGGCCGCATTGGAGGGGCGTCTGGACGCGGTCCCCATCCTGTGGGATCCGCGTGTGGCGCTAGGTGTGGTGATGGCGGCGGGAGGCTATCCGGGCAGTTATGCCAAGGGCGAGCGCATCGAAGGACTCCCGGCCGTTGCCCAAGCCGAGCTCAAGGTGTTCCATGCCGGTACCCGGCTCCGCGACGGTCAGGTGGTTACCGACGGTGGACGGGTGCTCTGCGTCACCGCGCTCGGAACCAGTGTCCGCGAGGCCCAGCAACGGGCCTACCGGCAGGTGCGGGAGATCCGCTGGCCGCGCGCCTATTACCGCAGCGACATCGGCTACCGCGCCGTGGCGCGGGAAGCGCAGACCTGAAACCAAGCGGCTCAAGAACAAGACCAATAAGGTCACAACAGCGCCGACAACCGGGGCAGCACCCGTTCACTGACAAAGCCGCCGAGACCTACGAGCTCCGGGTAGCCCGCGGCGACATCGACCACGTAACCCAGCGTGCGCGGAATGTCCTTGAGGTAGCCGGTCTTGCCGTCGCGCCGGTACAGACGGGCAAAGATGCCGCTCGCCTTGAGGTGGCGCTGCATACCCATCAGATCGAACCAGCGCGGAAACCGCTCCGTGTGCTCCTCGCGCGTCACCCCCGAGTGGAGCGCGAGCTGATGGTATCCGCGGGTCCAGTCGCGCACCCGCTCCTCTGGCCAGGCCAGGTAGCAATCCCTGAGCAGGGATACCAGATCGTAGGTCACCGGCCCCACCACCGCGTCCTGAAAATCGAGAATACCGGGACTTGGAGAGCGGGTGACCAATAGGTTGCGCGAGTGGTAGTCGCGGTGAACACACACCTGCGGTTGCTCAAGGGCGCTTGCCGCCAGCAGCGAGAAGGCGCCGTCGAGGAGGTCCGACTCCGCTGGCGACAGCTGCATCCCCAGATGGGCCGCGAGTAGCCATTCACGAAAGATTTCCATTTCCCGAAGCAGAAAGTCGCGATCATAGACCGGCAGCCCTTCGCGCGGACCGCACGCCTGAATGACCAGGAGTGCCGCGAGGGCATCGGCGTAAAGACGATCGGCGTTCTCCGCGGTGAGATCGTCCAGGTAAAGACGAGGACCGAGGTCCTCCAGTAACATAAAGCCCTGCCCAAGGTTCTCCGCAAGGACCTCCGGTACGTGCAGCCCGAGCGCCCGGAAGGCATGGGCGATGCGCACGAACTTGGCGCTGTCCTCCCGCTCCGGCGGCGCATCCATAGCGATGTAGCTCTGCCGGTCGGTGGTGATGCGAAAATAGCGACGGAAACTGGCATCGCCGGTCGCCGGCTCAATTTGTGCCTTGGCAAGACCCGCGAGGCCGTCTAACCACTGTTTGAGCTGCTCGAAACGCTGCGCCATTGAAGGGCTCCGGATAGTCGTGGGGTAAAGCCCTCGGGCCCCGAGTCGCGAGTCGCCTCGCGCCGGACGCACCCGGGCAATTGAAGGAGTTCCGCTAATGTGCCATCGTATGCCGCGCTTGTGTACCGGGCCCGTGCATTTGGGTGCCGAGAGGTTGCAAAAAAATCCTTGAGCGCAGTTCGAGCAACCGGCATCCCAGAAACTGATCGCTCGATCGACACGGGTCCCGCGAGAACAGAACTTCGGTGATTGGGGCGCCTAGCAGATTGACTCACCTGCGCTGAGCCCCGAAGCCAGCCCGGATCAGCGCTTAGGACCCATACCCCTGGTGGCAACTCACGATCGGCGTTTTCGGCTCCTGAGCGTCTGGCTCTCGGTAACCGCTCCGGTGATCCTGCACGGGGAACCGCAGTGGGACTTCCAGGCACAGTCCGCCGACTCGGGCGGCCAAGGTGGGGACGATAACCCAGTTCATCCCGCGGACGAGGGGGCCATTCTGCGCACCGCGTCGCCCCAGCCCGCCGCGCCAGCCCCCACGGCGGCCAACCAACCCGCCCAGCCCCCGCAGCCGAAACAGCTCTCCAGGCTGGACGAAGGTCTCGCCTGGGACTATTGCGGCTTCCGCCCCGCTCGGCTCGGTGCCTTGAAGACGGAGCCCCTCCCCTCGCCCGACACTCCCATCGAGATCAACGCGGATGCCTTTGACTTCGATCAGAACACCGAGATAGTCACCTTCTCGGGCAATATCGAGGCCGAGCGGGGCAACCAGAGGCTCCTCGCCGAGCATGTGCGCTATGACCGGCCCCACGAGCAGCTCCACGCAGAAGGCGATGCCCTGTTTATCCAACCCGAGCTCCGGGTCCTGGGCACCAGTGGCGATTTTAACCTCGCCGACCGTAGCGGTCAGCTCTTCAACGTCCACTACCGCCTGGTCGGGACCAATGCCCGCGGCTCCGCCGCGGAGGCGCGCCTGGTGGATGCCGCCCGCTCCCGTTACCGCGATATCACCTTCACCACCTGTCCGCCGGGGGATCGAACCTGGGATCTGCAGGCCGACGAGCTTGAGATCGATCGCGACACCGGCACCGGTGTCACCCGTCATACCAAGCTTCGGCTTGGCGGGGTACCCGTAGCCTACTGGCCTTACCTCGACTTTCCCATTGACGGTCGGCGCAAGAGCGGCTTTCTGGTGCCGAGCGTCGGTAACGGCAATGAGACGGGTTTAACGCTCACCGTGCCCTACTACTTCAACCTTGCACCTAACCTCGACCTCACCTTTTCGCCCCGTCTCATGACGGAGCGCGGACTGATGCTCCGCGGTGACTTCCGCTACCTCACCGAGGGGCACCGCGGCCAGCTCGACGCGGAGCTACTACCGCGGGATGCCAAGGACGAGGACAAGACCCGCGGCGCGGTGCATTTCACTGACAGCGGGATTCTGGCCCCTGGCTGGTCCACGGATCTCAACATCAACTACGTTTCTGATGACACCTACCTAGAAGATTTCGGCAACAGCCTCCAGCTTAGCAGCGTCCGCAATCTCGAGCGGCGAGGCGACCTGGTCTATCAGAATCAGGATTTCTACTTCCGCGGCCGCCTGCTTGACTTTCAGACGGTCGAATCCGACGTTCCGGAAGTGGATCGACCCTATAGCCGGCTCCCCCAGCTTCTGGTGCAGTACGATCGCCCCCAGATCTGGTCCAGCCTCGATATCGGCATCGGCGGCGAATATGACAACTTCTATCACGCAAGCCTGGTGCACGGACAGCGGTTTTCTGTCCGACCCTACCTGAGTTGGCCGTTGCGCGAGAGCTACGGCCACCTCAAGCCGACCCTCATCCTCAACCATTCCTCCTACGCCCTGGTCAATGAGGCCGCGGGCAAACCCAGCTCCCCCGCCCATACCATCCCCACCGCCAGCCTGGATGCAGCGCTGGTGTTCGAGCGGCCGTGGGACGTGTTCGGCGCCCGCCTGATTCAGACGTTGGAGCCACGGCTGTTCTATCTCTACACCCCCTACCGGGACCAGCGCGACACTCCTGTGTTCGACAGCGCGGAACTGGACCCCAGTTTTGCCAACCTGTTTCGAGAGAACCGTTTCACCGGCCGCGACCGCATCGGCGACGCCAACCAGATAACCCTAGGCCTGAGCAGTCGCGGGCTCTCTAGCGCGACCGGCGCGGAGCTCTACCGCTTGAGCATCGGGCAGATTCGGTATTTTCGGGACCGGCTGGTGCAGATCGTGGGGCCGCCCGAGGACAGCAGTACCTCCCCAGTCGTCGCGGAGGTGGGTGCACGACTATCCGAGCACTGGAGCGGCCGGGCGGGCCTGGCATGGGAACCCGATGGGAACGACGCCCAGACCCTGAAGAAGAGCCTGCAGATCCGCTACCAGTCCCCGGACAACCTCCTGTTCAACGCAGCCTACCGCTACAACCAGGATACCGAGCCGAGTACACCGCAGACAGACACCTCCTACAAGGATGCCGACCTCTCGTTTCGCTGGCCCGTCAACCCCCAGCTTGAGCTGGTGGGCCGCTGGTATCATTCGCTGCTCTACGATCAGATCATGGATGCCTTCGTTGGCGTGGAGTACGGCCGCTGCTGCTGGCGGGTTCGCGCCATAGCCGGCCAGCACAGGAGCAACGCGGGCCAGGATCTCAACAAATCTCTGATGCTTCAGTTCGAGTTAACGGGGCTCGGCCAATTCGGCCAACGGGTTGATCGGTTCCTCGAACGGGGAATCGATGGTTATCGCGCGGAGAATCGGTATGTGGATCGGTGAGCGGATGCGGAAGACTCGGCGGTGGTTTCTCGCCTGGCTGGGGCTTTGCCTGGTGGGGATGCCCGCGCTAGCGGCCCCCCCGCACAAGGCGCCCCCGCGCGCCGCACCCCCGGCGGCGCCCAAGGAGCTCGATGCCATCGTCGCGGTGGTCAACGATGACGTGATCACGCGCTCCGAGCTGGAGGCTCAGGTCCAGACCATCATCGCTCAGTTGCGCGGGCGCGGAACGCCCCTGCCCGAGCGGCCGGTCCTGGAGAAACAGGTGCTCGAGCGCATGATCGGCAACCGCCTCCAAATGCAGCGGGCAAAGCAGCTTGGCATCGAGGTGGATGACGCCCGCCTGATGCAGGCCATCACCAGCATCGCCGAGCGCAACAACCTGAGCGTGGATCAGCTTCGTGGGGTACTGACCTCGGAGGGGATCAGCTTCAATCAATTCCGGGAAGACACGCGCCTGCAGCTCATCACCGGCCAACTCCAGGCCCAGGAGGTGATGAACCGTATCGGGGTCACCGAACAGGAAATCGACCTCTACCTAAAAAACGAGCCCCCTCCCAAACCAGAGAAGCGCGTGGGGGTACATCTTTTTCATATCCTGATCGCGGTACCGGAAGGAGCGTCCCCCGATGAGCTCCAGCGCGCCAAAAAGAAGGCGTCGGAGGTCGTCGCCAAGTTGCGTGGCGGGGCCGACTTCGCCCAGATGGCCGTATCCGTCTCCGATGGCCGCCAGGCGTTGGAAGGCGGTGACCTGGGCTGGTTGGCGATGGCACAGGTGCCCAGCGTGGCGGTGGAGCCATCCGAGAGGCTCGAGCGCGGGGAGTTTAGCGATCCGATCCGCAGCCCGAGCGGCTTCCACATCATCAAGATGGTGGACTACAAGGGCGGGGAGCCACCGCGGCCGGTGCTCGCCCAAACCCAGGCCCGGCACATCCTCATCAAGACCAATGAGCTGGTCGCCGACGACGATGCCCGCAAGCGCCTGGAGCAGTTGCGCATCCGACTCGTGGGCGGGGACAACTTCGCCAACCTGGCACGGGCCCACTCCGAGGATACCGCCTCGGCCGTGCGTGGCGGTGAGCTCGGCTGGGTGAGCACCGGGGACACCGTACCCCAGTTCGAAAGGGTCATGGGCACCCTGCAACCCGGAGAGATCAGCGAGCCGTTCAAGACCCCCTTCGGATGGCACATCGTTCAGGTCCAGGACCGCCGCAAGGAGGACGGTACCGACCAGATGAGGCGAAAGAAAGCCGAGGCCGCCATCAAAGAACGCAAATCCAGTGAGGCCATCGAGCTTTGGTTGCGCCGATTGCGTGCGGAGGCCTATATCGAGGTCCGCCTCGCGAGTGATGAGAAGCAGTGAGCCACGAGGCGCGGCCGGCGCGTATTGCCCTCACGCCGGGCGAGCCCGCGGGGGTAGGGCCAGACCTCTGTGTAACGCTGGCCCAGCGGGAACATCCGGCCCAGATCGTCGTCATTGCGGACCCCCGGGTACTTTCCGAGCGCGCCGCGCAGTTGGGCCTGGGTATCGACCTCGTTGCCTTTGACCCCAAGGCGCCTCGCCGCCCCCAGCCGCCCGGAACCCTGCTCCTGATTCCCCAGGACGCGGCGATACCGGTGAGGCCGGGCCAGCTCGCGCCGGAAAACGCCGCCTATGTCCTGCGTACCCTGGAAATCGCTTGCGATGCCTGCCTCTCCGGGGAGATGGACGCCCTAGTCACCGGCCCGGTACACAAGGGACTGATCAACCAGGCGGGTTTTGCCTTCAGCGGGCACACCGAATTTCTCGCAACGCGCTGCCACGCCATAGCGGTCATGATGCTGATGGCCCCAGGGCTTCGGGTCGCCCTCGCCACCACCCATGTGCCGCTCCAGGAGGTCAGTCAGCACCTCTCCCCAGCCGTCTTGGAGCGGGTCATCCGCACCCTGCATCGGGATCTCGAGGCGCGTTTCCACATCAAGCGACCGCGTATCCTCGTCTGCGGGCTCAATCCCCACGCCGGGGAGGGCGGGCATCTGGGGCGCGAGGAGATCGAGGTGATCGAGCCCCTGGTCAGACGCTTGCGCGCCGAGGGGTTGCGCCTTTGGGGACCGGTTGCGGCGGACACCGCCTTCACCCCACACTCCCTGCGCGAGGCGGATGTGGTGCTCGCCATGTATCATGATCAGGGCCTACCGGTGCTCAAGCATCTCGGCTTCGGGCAAGCGGTGAATGTGACCCTCGGGCTGCCGATCGTGCGCACCTCGGTCGACCATGGCACCGCACTGGATCTCGCGGGAAGCGGACGGGCCGATGTCGGAAGCCTTGAGGCGGCGCTGGCCGCGGCAATCGAGCTTGGAAATCCCGGAAGTCTTGGATAACCCTTTATCGATCAACGCAGACCGCCAGGAAACGGCCGGCTAGTCAATTCCGCCCCGGTAGGGATGCCTGCACCCGCGCCTTCACCTGAAGCGCCACCTCCAGGGCCTTCAGACCCGCCTGACCATCCACCAGCGGCCGGCCACCACCGCGCACGCAGTCGACGAAGGCCGTGAGTTCCCGATCAAGCGGCTTTGCCGGCTCGATGTCCACCCGTTCACGGGCGATTACGGGACACCCCGCCGCGGCGTCCGCTACCGGATAGGCCAGATCAAGTGTCTGCTCGACGAAGTCCAGCGACAGATAACAGCGCTCCTGAAATACCCGGATGCGCCGTATCTTCTTGTCCGATACACGGCTGGCGATGACATTGGCGACGGTTCCGTTAGCAAATTCCAGGCGGGCGTTGGCAATGTCCAGATGGTCGGTGAGCACCGGGGTACCTACCGCGGCGATCTGGGAGATCTCCGAATCGACCAGTGCCAGGATGATGTCAATATCGTGGATCATCAGGTCCGAGACCACATCCACATCGGTGGCCCGTTGCACGAAGGGCCCCATGCGGTGGGCCTCGATGAAGCGCGGACCGGATATTCGCTCGGCGAGGGCCATAACGCCAGCGTTGAAGCGCTCGAGGTGCCCAATCTGCAGCACAACGCCCGCTTGCCGCGCCAGCCGGACGATCTCGGTACCCTCCCCTACCGATGCCGCGATGGGCTTCTCCAGCAGGGTGTGAACGCCCCGCTCTAGGAACGGCCGGGCGACAACCAAATGGTCACTGGTTGGGACCACGATGCTGACCGCGTCCACCCGGCCGAGGAGATCCTCGATCCGCGAGAATTGGGCGCAGCCCGCCTCGGCGGCAACCTCCGCGGCGCGCACCAAGTCGAGGTCCACGACACCGACCAGCTCAACCAGCGACATGCGGGAGTAGATCAGGGCATGGTAACGGCCCAGATAACCCGCTCCAACGACACCCACGCGAAGCGGTTGCATTAGCCCAGCAACAGGGCTTGTTCGTCTAGGGAGGATCATCGAGCACGGCCGGGGGCCCTTCCGGCGGGCAAAATAGAAGATCGGGACGCCGTCCCTTGAGTCCGTCAGCGACCGGAGGTGACGACGAAGATCTGCAGTCGCTCGGCCAGCGGAGGCATGCCCGATTCATAGGTACTGAGCTGATAGGCGATGCTCACCGAGACACCGACGACCACCGCTAGCACCAGCGCAGAAAAGAGATCCGGCTTTCGTCGGGGGCTTTTTCTGGACATGGACCAACCCGGGCTGAAAATACCAATGGGATCGTTATTGTTTCTACCTCGCCAGCATCCCGACGCTGCGGCCGGCGATGAGACCGGGCTGGCACACTGCAAACCGCCCTCAGGGGCATCGTCGCAGGCCCTGGTCGATGCCAGGACGCGGAGGATTTCCGGCCCAAAAAGACTACCACACTCTGGGACCGAGGGCATGGCTTTTTCGTTCTCGGCCTTTTCGTTCTCGATGCCCCGCG
>JAEHCY010000116.1 GCA_016880695.1 Chromatiaceae bacterium
CACGCGGTATGTCGCTGCAGAAGACGGGCGGCACGAACCACCAGATCCTGTTCCGGGGCAACCCCAGGCAGATCGCTCTGCCGCAGGACCCGGCCGTCGTCTCGGACCGAAAGATCAAGCCAGTCGCAGCGGTCGATGAATTGAAACACCGTCTGCAGCTCGTGGTAGCCGTCGGGGCGGCGACCCACCACATGGAGCATCAGGTTGAGCTTGGCCGGTGCGGGCCAGGGGGTGGAGGCAGGCATCAGCGGAGGGTGAGCGAATAGAGAGGGATCGGGTAAGGGCAAGCGCTCGCCCGCGCCTCGCGATGCCCCCGCGAACCGCGCCTAGAGCCCCTGCCCCTTGTGGCGCTCGAGGGTCCGGCGCAGATAATCGCTCTCGGGGTCGCGCTCGAGGGCCGCGTCCCAGACCCGCCTTGCCTCATCACGATGGCCCTCGGCCCAGAGCACCTCGCCCAGGTGGGCGGCGATCTCCGCATCCGCCAGCAGCGAGGCGGCGCGCCGCAGATACTGCAGCGCCTCCTGGTTATTCCCCAACCGATACTGCAGCCAACCCATGCTGTCGAGCACCGCTGGTTCCTCTGGCTTGAGCTCCAGGGCCCGCTTCAGATAGCCAAGCGCCTCGGCATGGCGATCGGTTTGGTCCGCCAGGGTGTATCCCAGGGCGTTCAAGGCATCCGCATGATCCGGCTCCTTCGCGAGGATCTTCTTCATGTCCGCCTCGAGGATGTCGACCCGCTGCAATTGGGCGGCAAACAGACCTCGTGCATAGAGCAGATCGGGGTCTTCCGGAAAGGTCTGTACGGCTTCGTCGTACACCCCCATGGCCTCCTCGGGACGCTTGACCTCGCGCAGGATCTCGGCCTCGATCAGGTACAGGCTCTCGGCCTGGGACGGAGACTGACCGCGGAGCTGCCCGATCACCTCCCGACTACGATTGATGTCGCCCCCCTCCGCATAGATCCGGGCAATGCGGATCTGTGCCTCGAGCTCGTGCTCGGAGCGGATCAGCGCATAGCGACGCAGCGCCGCCTCCCGGTTACCCTCGCGCTCATCGAGCTGCCCCAGATAGAAGAGGGCGTCATCGCGGCGCTTGCCCGAAGCGAGCAGCTCCTCGAGGTGGCCACGCGCCGCGGCGTCATCCTTGGTCTGCAGTGCCAGCACCCCGAGCGCGAACAGTAGATCCGGCTCTCCCGGCTTGACCTTGAGCAGCCGCTCGAACTCTTGGCGCGCCTCGGTATAGGCCTCCTGCTCCACCAGGAGCCGCGCATAGGCGGTGCGCAGGGCAACCTCGTCGGGCGTTTCCTCGAGGAAGGCGGCCAGCGCGCTGATCGCCTCGGACTTCTTTCCCGCGGCCAGGAGGACCCGGACCAGAAACACCTGGGCCTCGTTCCAGCGCGGACGTAGATCCAGCGCCCGGCGCGCCGCCTGCTCCGCCAAACCGTTATCCCCGGTACTGGCGGTGACAATCGCAAACGCGAACTGGGCCTCCGCCCGATTGGGCTCCGCCGCCGCAAGCTCCTCCATCAACCGCACGGCGGTGCTCGGGTTCTTCACCCTCGCCAATAGCCGCGCCGCCTCGAGATAGCCGTCGCCCTCCTCCTTGCGGCCAACCTCGACGATCTTGCGCAGATGCACCAGGGCCTCGTCGGGTTTTCCCGCGTTGATCGCAAACAAGGCGGCGAGCTGTCGGGCTGCCAGGGATGCCCCATCGAGCTCGAGCCAGAGCTGCAGCGATTCGCCTGAGCGCGCCTCGTCTTCCATGGTCAAGGCGGCTCGGGTGGCCAGCTCGGCCAGGCGGGCATCCCGGGACAAGCGGGCAGCACGCAGATAGTGCTCGTAGGCGAGGGGGTAGCGCTCGCGCTGAACCGCGATATCCGCTACCAGGACGGAGTAGACGAGGTCGGGGGCGAGGGATGGGGTTGCGGTCACCTCAGCAGGCTTGGCGGCCGCGGGCACCTCCCTGGTCACTTGGGAGGTATTGCCGGACGCAGGCGCCTCCCGAACCGCCTCTGTTGGGGTGCCGAATGCAGGAGCCTCCATAGCCGGCTCCGTTGGGGCGCCCGACACAGGCGCCTCCCGGGTCTCCTCCGCAGCGCCGGCCGGACCGGCCATCGCCTCCTGGCGCGGGTCCAGACCTTGGCAACCCAGGAGGAGTACCGAGAGGATCAGGGCGGCGGGTGATAACATCCTAAAGGACATGGGTTGTGGGTATTGGGAGAGGGGTTGCGCGAGAGACGCACTTTCTCGACCTGAGATGGGGACGGGCCCCGCAATTGCATAGCAAAATACCTGCTTCGCCCGGCGAGGGGCAAGCTTTCCCGTGGGTCCATCCCCCACGGGGGAACACCCGGCACCCAGACGGTCGCCCGGCAATTCCCTGGCGCAATCACAGCTTGCGTTCAACCTATTGATAATCCAAAATAATCGGTTGATGTTGCTGAGTCCATCTCCGATGACGCTGCTAACCTTCGGTGTAAACCACAAGACCGCGCCAGTCGCGATCCGCGAGCGCGTAACCTTCGGGCCAGACATTATCGTCGCCGCGCTCCGCAGCCTCCTGGAGCAGCCCGGCGTGGAAGAGGCGGTAATCCTCTCCACCTGCAACCGCACCGAGCTCTACTGCGTGGTGAGCGACCCGAGCGAGGAACCCCTCGGTCGCTGGATGAGCAGCTTCCATGGGCTCCGGCCCAACGAGATGCACCCTTTCCTGTATGTTCACTGTGATCGGCTCGCCGTCCGTCACCTGCTCCGGGTGGCCAGCGGACTCGACTCCATGGTGCTGGGCGAGCCCCAGATCTTCGGGCAGGTCAAGGCCGCGTTTCAGACCGCCCAGGAATCCGGGGCCACGGGCAAGCTACTCGGCCGGCTGTTCCAGCACGCCTTCTCAGTGGCCAAGCAGGTGCGCACCGATACCGCCATCGGCTCGAGCCCAGTGTCGGTGGCGTTCGCTGCGGTGAGCCTGGCACGGCAGATCTTCACGGAGCTCGAGCATCAGACCGCACTCCTGCTCGGCGCCGGCGAGACCATCGAGCTGGCCGCTCGTCACCTGCACCAGAACGGCATCGGCCGCATCCTGGTGGCCAACCGAACCGTCGAGCGCGCCCACAGCCTCGCCAGCCAGTTCGACGGCTTCGCCATCGCCCTGACCGAGATTCCCCACCACCTGCCCGAGGCCGACATCCTCATCGCCTCCACCGCGAGCCCCCTGCCCGTCCTCGGCAAGGGCACGGTGGAGACCGCATTGAAGAAGCGCAAGCACCGTCCCATCTTCATGGTGGACCTGGCGGTGCCGCGCGATATCGAGCCCGAGGTCGCCGAGCTCGACGACGTGTACCTCTATACGATCGACGACCTCGCCGAGGTAATCGAGGAGAACCGTCGCTCACGCCTCGAGGCCGCGGTGGAGGCCGACGAGATTATCGAGTACCACACCGCCGAGTTCCTCTCCTGGCTTCGTTCCCTCGATGCCGTCGACCTCATCCAGAGCTACCGCCAGCGCGCGGAGCACCTGCGCGACGACGTTCTCTGCCGCGCCCTGAAGATGCTCGAGAACGGCAAATCGGCGGAAGAGTCACTCGGTTTCCTGGCACACACGCTCACCAACAAGCTTCTCCATGCGCCCAGCTCACGGCTGCGGCAAGCGGGCCGGGACGGCCAGGTCGATCTGCTCGAAGCCGCCAACGAGATCTTTCAACTGCGAACCAGGCCCGACAAGACATCATGAACCCCTCGATCCGCAACAAGCTGGATCGGATTGCCGACCGCCATGGCGAGATCACGGCACTCCTCGCCGACCCCGACACCCAGGGAGACCCCCAGCGGCTGCGCACCCTGGGCCAGGAGTTCGCCCAGATCGAGCCGGTGGTGGACTGCTACCAGCGCCATCAAAGGCTCGCCGAGGAGATCGCCAGCGCCGAGGGGATGCTCGACGACCCCGAGATGGCGGAGCTGGCCCACGACGAGCTGCAGGGCGCCCGGGCCCGGCAGGAGGCGCTGGAGTTCGAGCTGCAGCGGCTGCTGCTGCCCACCGACCCCAACGACCAACGCAATGTGTTCCTGGAGGTCCGCGCCGGGACCGGTGGGGCCGAGGCGGCCCTGTTTGCCAGCGATCTCCTGCGCATGTATCTGCGTTACGCCGAGCTGCAGGGCTGGGAAAACGAGGTGGTTAGCGAGAGCCCCGGTGAGCTCGGTGGCTACAAGGAGGTGGTGGCCCGTATCAGCGGCCGCAGCGTCTTCTCGCGTCTGAAGTTCGAGTCCGGCGCCCACCGGGTGCAACGGGTTCCCGAGACCGAATCCCAGGGCCGCGTCCACACCTCTGCCTGCACCGTCGCCGTGCTCCCCGAGGCGGACGAGATCGGCGAGGTCGATATCAACCCCAACGATCTGCGCGTGGACACCTACCGCTCTTCGGGCGCCGGCGGCCAGCACGTCAACAAGACCGACTCCGCGGTACGCATCACCCACCTGCCCTCGGGCATCGTGGTGGAGTGCCAGGACGAGCGCTCCCAGCACAAGAACCGCGCCCGCGCCATGTCGCTGCTGCGCTCCAAGCTTCTCGCCCAGGCACAGGACGAGCAGACCGCCGAGCGGGCCGAGTCGCGGCGGCTCCAGGTCGGCAGCGGCGATCGCTCCGAGCGCATCCGTACCTACAACTTCCCCCAGAATCGGCTCTCCGACCACCGCATCAACCTCACCCTCTACCGTCTCGATGAGGTGATGCTCGGGCAGCTCGATCCGGTAATCGAGCCCCTGCTACAGGAGCATCAGGCAGAGCTGCTCGCGGCCCTCGCCGACAACCCCGCTTGACCGACATCCGCCGCGCCCTGGAGGAAGGCGACCGGCGCCTCGCGGCCGCTGGTTCGGACGAGCCTCGCCGGGAAGCGGAGATCCTGCTGGCGGAAGTTTTGGGAAGACCCCGCGCCTATCTGTTCGCCCATCCCGACCTCACCCTCTCCGAGGCGACCTTGGCAGCGTTCGAGGGCCTGCTGGAACGACGCTCGGCCGGTGAGCCCATCGCCTACATTCGCGGTCGCCAGGCGTTCTGGTCGCTCGAGCTGCGGGTGACCCCCGCCACCCTGATCCCGCGTCCAGAGACCGAGCTGTTGGTGGAGATTGCGCTCGCGGAGCTGCCCGCCGCGGAACCGCTGCGGGTGGCGGACCTGGGCACGGGCTGCGGCGCCATCGCGCTGGCACTTGCCAGCGAGCGCCCCCGCTGGCGCCTGTGGGGTGTCGACGCCTCGGCCGAGGCACTCGCCGTGGCCGAGCAGAATCGCCAGCGGCTGCGGATCGCCAATCTCGATCTGCGCCTGGGTATCTGGCTCGACCCCCTGGCCGGGATGCAATTCGACGCCATCCTCAGCAATCCGCCCTACGTCCCGAGCGCCGACCCCCACCTGGGCCGCGGCGACCTCCGCTTCGAGCCGCGCGAGGCGCTGGTCTCGGGAGCCGACGGACTCGACGCCATCCGGGCGATCGCCGCCCGGGCACCCGCCCAGCTCGTGCCGGGGGGCGAGATCTGGATCGAGCACGGCTGGCAGCAGGGTCCTGCGGTGCGGGAGGTTCTCCAGCGCGCCGGCCTCATCGGGGCACGCACCTGGTCGGACCTCGGCGGGCAGGAGCGGGTAACCGGGGGTACACAGTGCAGATTAGCGTGCGACATCCCTTGATTATTCACGGATGTCGATTAGCATAAGCCGGGTATGGATAGCCAACAGCCCGACTTTATCAAACACCGCGAGATCGCCTTCAGCGCGCTGCATCCGAGCGCCGACCAGGCGCAGGTGGCGGCGTGCATCCTGGCGGATGCGCCGGGTGTCCAGCGGG
>JAEHCY010000117.1 GCA_016880695.1 Chromatiaceae bacterium
AGGGAATGGCGCCCGAGGCGAGTTTTGCGGCTGAGCTCAAGGTCTCCCGCTCATCTCCGAGTGTGCCACAGGGCGGCGGCATTCCCGCGTGGATTCGATTAAGGCCCCAGCCCCCAGCGGGCCTCGCGCTCAGGATGACGGGGAGGGCTTGCGCTTGAAAACGATCCAGGCGGCCAGGGCCGCCATCGGCAGTACCAGGGTCAAGATCGACAGTTGATCCAGGTAGCCCAGGCCAACGGCGATCACGGCCAGCACCCCGCCAAGGAGCAGGAAGGTCCAGTTGAAGTGCACCCCGGCGAGGTAGCACGACAGCGCGAGGACGAGCAGAGAGAAAACCGAGGCCGGTCCCCGGTTGGTGATGCCGGAGTACTCGAACAGGAGGACGATCTGGATCACCGCCAAGGTACCAAGCCAGTGCAAGAACTGGGAGCGGATCATGGGCCACACTGGCTGACCGCGGCGCCTCGCCTGGAGCCCGCTCCGAACCATACCGATGGCTGCGTAGACCACTACCAGGAGAATCCAATAGAGCAGGCTGCCGGATTCCTCGATCTGGGTTACCGCCACGCCGACGATGGCCAGCACCAGCATGACGACGAAGAGCCAGAAATCGATTCGGAGGCTAGCCCGATCGATACCGGTTGTCGCTGCGCCAGGCGTCGCGGGGGCATCGGTCGAACTGGGTGCGTCCACCATGGGTTTCCTCCCGCTTTGGGTCGATCTCGCATCGATGGGCCGGCGGCAAGCAGGGCTGCGGGGTCAGGTGCTCCGGCGGTTTGCCGCAGGCCTCTAGCCGAACCGATCCCCTTTCCATTCGGGCCATCTGTCCAGCGCCAACCTTCGGTAGTATGCCGCCCGGGTGGACCGCGGTAAAGGAAACGGCCACTGATCTGCTCGCTTGAGCCGCGCCCGGCAAGCGTCACGGAAACGCCCGCGATGCAGGCTGGGTGACTCCACAACCTCTCACCGATCCAAACCAATCGGCCCGCCTCCGAAACGCTCCCGGAATGCCGCCTCGGACAAAACCTGACCGCCCACCGCCACCCCGGTGAGCAGGATGCGCTCCCCGTCCGCGCAGTCCGCGCGGCATCGCCCATCCTCCCAGTAGAGGCGCGGCTCGCAGCCTTTGGCGATCTCGCCCTTGTAGTAGCTACCGAGCAGTTGCAGGCGGGTCCCGCCCAGGTCGGTGAAGGCCGCGGGATAGGGAGGGGCCACCGCGCGGATGAGGTTGTGGACCTGCCAGGCGGAGCGGGTCCAGTCAACGCGCCCATCCTCGGGCCGGCGGCCGCCGAAGTAGCTCCCCGCGGTGAGATCCAAGGGCCGCTCCGCATGGTCACCCGCCAGCATGCGGGGCACCTCTTGCAGCAGCAGCGCCTCCGCCGCGCAGGTCACCTTCTGGAATACCTGATAGGCGGTGTCGTTGGGCAGGACGGCGACCGACTGCTGGCCCACCAGGGCACCGGCGTCTGGCTTGAGCGCCATGCGGTGGAGGCTGGCGCCGGTTTGTCGCTCCCCGTGCAGCACGGCCCAGTTCACCGGGACCCTCCCCCGGTAACTCGGCAGCAGGGAACCGTGCAGATTGAAGGCTCCTTTGGCCGGCAGGGCCAAGAGTGCCTCCTTCAGCATGTGCCGGTAGTAAAAGGAGAAGATCCAGTCGGGCGCGGCGGCCCGCACGCGATCGACCACCTCGGCGGTATTGGGATCGTCGGGGGTGATGGCGGGAACCCCATGCCGGTCGGCCAGGTCGAGGACACTGTCGAACCAGATGTTCTCATCGGGATTATCCCGATGGGTGACCACCAGGGGCACCTCCACCCCGAGACTCAGGAGCACCGAGAGGCCGCGCACCCCCACATTGTGATAGGCGAACACCACCGCGCACTGACCGGTAGCGCTCATCGGGGGGATTCCTCCTGGGATGGCACCGTCGCGGTCCCGCCCAACACGGCCCGGACCAGATATTGCGGCCGTCCCTGGGCCTGGACATAGATGCGGCCCACGTACTCCCCGAGCAGGCCGATGCCGAGCAGGATGATGCCGGCGAGGAAAAACAGGATGCCAAACAGGGTGAACAAACCTTCGGCTTCCGGGCCGACGATGAGACGCCGAACGGCAAGGA
>JAEHCY010000118.1 GCA_016880695.1 Chromatiaceae bacterium
CCCCTTCGAGAACCGGGATCCCGAATCGTTTCTCGAATTCCTGCAACAGCGCCACCGGCATCGCCGCACCCCCCGAGACGCAAAAGCGCACCGTTCGCCAGCGCTCAACCTGGGAGCGGTCCAGGCGCAAGAGCAGACTGAACATGCTCGGCACGCCGAGAAACAAGGTGGCCCCAGCCGCGACGATGGCATCCGTTACCAGGACGGGATCAAACCGGGCGACTGGGATCAGGCTGAACCCGCTAAGCAATGGGGTCAGCATCCCCACCGTGGCGGCAAAGGCGTGAAACATCGGGAGAACGACCAGGATACGCTCGCCGCCTGGCCGAAGCCCGAGCGCCTGAACCACGCTGCGAGCATTGGTCGCGAGGTTGCGATGACTTAGCATGGCACCCTTCGGTCGCCCCGTGGTTCCGGAGGTATAGAGGATGGCGGCCGTCGCGTCAGCGGCATCGAGGGTCACGGCAACCCGATGCGCCCCATAACCGAGGTCTTCCAATCGGCAATCGTAGGGTTCCGCCGGCTCCCCGCCGATGACGACCCCGAGCAGGGATACCTTAAGGGTATCGCGCACCCGCGCCACCCCCTCCTTCAGCGAGGCGTGGTAGAAGAGAACCCTGGCCCGGGAATCGTCGAGGATAAAGGTGACCTCATGGGGATTCAGCAGCAGGTTGATCGGAACCACAGTGGCGCCGGCCTTCACAATACCGAGGTAAGCCGTCGCGAACTCCGGGCAATTCGGACAATACAGGCCGACCCGGTCGCCGCGACCCACCCCCTGCTGTTGCAGCCCGGCTGCGACCCGATCGGACGCCGCGCCGAGCTGGCGGAAACTCCAATCGCCCGTAGCCTGGTGGATGGCCACGGCATCCCCCCAGCGGGAAACCGCGGCGTCAAATAGCTCCGGGAGACTGGCTTCTGCCGTCAGATCCAGCATCGTCTGTCCCGGCGCCGATCAGATCACCTTCGAGAAGCTGCCCTGGGACTGCTTCGAGGTCAGGTACCGATCGAAGCACATGCAGATGTTGCGGATCAACAGCCTGCCCTTCGGCAGCACCTGGAAGCCCGAATCCTCGAGCTTCAGCAAGCCATCCGCAGCCATGTCCGCGAGGCGCGCCAGCTCGCCGGCGAAGTAGGCGTGAAAATCGATACCCCAGGCCGCCTCCAGCGAGCGGAAATCCAAGATAAAGTGCGAGATGGTCCGGGTGATGACATCGCGCCGGATCTCGTCGTCACGGTCGAGCTCGATACCACGAAAAACCGCCAGCCGTCCTGCGTCGATCCTCGCGTAATATTCGTCCAGTCCCCGGAGGTTTTGGGCGTAGGTGTTGGCCACCTTACCGATGGAGGTCACACCGATCCCGATGAGGTCGCACTCGGCGTGGGTGGAGTAGCCCTGGAAATTGCGGTAGAGGGTACCGTTGCGCTGGGCCTGCGCCAGCTCGTCGTTGGGCCGCGCGAAATGGTCCATACCGATGTAGACGTAGCCGGCGGAGGTCAGCCGATCGATGGTCGCCTGCAGAATGTCGAGCTTCTCCTGGGGGGGTGGAAGCTCCTCCACACTGATGCGGCGTTGGGGCTTGAAACGCTCCGGCAGGTGGGCGTAGTTGAACACCGACAGGCGGTCGGGCGCGAAACGCAGGATTTTATCCAGAGTTTGGGTAAAGCTTAGCGCCGTCTGCAATGGAAGCCCGTAGATCAGGTCGATGCTGATGGAGCGAAAGCCCGCCCCGCGGGCCGCCTCGAGCACCGCAAGGGTCTCCGCCTCGCTCTGGATGCGGTTGACGGCACGCTGCACCTGCGGGTCGAAGTCCTGTACCCCCAGACTCATGCGGTTGAACCCGAGCTCGCGCAGAAGGCGGACGCTGTCCCCATCCGTCTCACGGGGATCGATCTCGATCGAGTACTCGCCCACCTCGTCCGGGGCCAGCCGGAAATGCCGGCGGGTTGCCTCCATCAAACCGATCATCTGGTCTTGGCTGATAAAGGTGGGCGTGCCCCCGCCCCAATGCAGTTGCTCAACCTGCCGGCCGCTGGCGAACAGGGCCGACTGCATCGCCAGCTCTTGGTGCACCCGCTGCAGGTAGGGCTCCGCCAGGGTGCGATCCTTGGTCGCGATCTTGTTGCAGGCACAGTAGAAACAGACCGTATCGCAGAAAGGGATGTGAAAATAGATCGACAGCGGACGGCTACTTGCATTGCTGCGGGCGCAGGCCTGACGGTATTCGGCCTCCCCAAAACCGGCGTTAAACTCCACCGCCGTGGGATAGGAGGTGTAGCGGGGTCCGCTTTGGTCGTAGCGCTGGATCAGACCCTGGTCGAAGACGATGGATTGGTCCATGGGATAGCTACCCGTCGATGTGCAGGTGGTCAGTCGAAGCGCAACCCGTTAGCGTTAGCCTTCGCCCTCGACCTCAATCCCCTTGCGGTGGGTTTCGTTGATCTGCTTGAGCAGGCTATGAAACGGGATCTCGTCGGCGTGCCGCGAAAGCAGGTCCATGTACGGCAGGTCCTCGCGGCCGAAGTGATAGGTGCCCACCTTCATCGCCGCATAGACCGCCTTGACCGATTCCTCCAACGGATCTAGAAAGGCAGGAAACTTGTTCATGTCCTCCAGCTCGTACTCGAGGCACTCGCGCAGATCCTCCACCTCGAAGACGGCCTGCTTGACCCATTCGACATACTCATCCGGCGACCTGGCCCGTCTCAATGTCATCCCCATACCCTCAGTCACGAAAAAGATCTTCACAGTCCTGCAACTGCCGGGCAGTCAGCAGAAAAACCCCCTCGCCGCCCCGCTCGAAGCAGAGCCACAAGAAAGGCACCCCTGGAAACGCCTCTTCGAGCGCCGCTGCACTACTGCCGACTTCAACGATAAGGACACCCTCGGGGTTGAGGTGCTGGCGCGCATCCCGCAGGATCCGCTGAACGAAGTCCAGCCCAGAAACCCCTCCATCCAAGCCGAGGCGCGGCTCCCACGCGTACTCCCTTGGCAGGGCGGCGAGCTCCACCACGCTGACATAGGGCGGATTGCTGACGATGATATCGTAGCGCTGATCTCCGAGCGCCTCGAACAGATCCGAGTGGATCGGCCGCACCCGCTGCTCCAGGCCATGGTGCTCGATGTTCTCCTGGGCCACGGCTAGGGCCGCCTCGGAGATGTCCGCCAGATCCACCATCGCCCCGGGCAGATGGATTGCTGCCGCAATGCCGATGCAGCCGCTACCGGTGCAGAGATCCAGGATGCTGGTCACCCCTTCGGGATCGACCCAGGGCTCGAAACGGGCCTCGATCAGCTCTGCAATCGGCGAACGGGGCACCAGCACGTCGTCGTTTACGTAAAACTCCAGGCCAGCAAACCAGGCACGATGGGTCAGATAGGCGGCGGGTATGCGCTCCTCGATGCGACGTCGCAGGAGCGCAACCACCTCGTCGCGCTCCATCGTGGTGAGCCGGCTGTCCAGGTAGACATCGGGTAACCGAGGCTGAAGGCACAGGACATGCAGCACCAACTGCGCGGCCTCGTCGAGGGCATTACTGGTCCCGTGCCCGAACCAGAGCCCCGCGGCGTTGAACCGGCTCGCCCCCCAGCGGATGAAATCACGGATCGTGAGCAGCTCTTGTGGCCTATCCAACCCTGCACCCCGATAGCGGTAAACCCAGCGACCGGCGCCAACTCATGGACCAGTCGCAAACGCCCTGCGGCGTGAAAGCTTAGCACGGCATTACCCAGCGGTGGTTCCGATTGCGCCCGAGCACAGGGCGAGCGCGTATAAATCACTCGTCGAACACCACCTTGGCGCGGTAGTCGTCGTTCCATGCGGCCTTGCGGCGTTTCTGTGAGAGGCGCAATTTGGAGGGTTCTTGTTCGAACAGGTTCATGGACAGGTGACGGATGGTGGTCATGATCGCCGGGGCGTTGCCTTTGCGGATGCGGCTGGCGTCCTCGCCAAAGATCACGTCGAGTCGCCAATGCAGGCGGTTTTCCACCCCCCAGTGACCGCGCACCGCGTTGGCGAAGCGCTTGGCCTGGGCTGGGATGGAGTTGATGAAGTAGCGCCGCTCCACCGTCTCGGTGGTGCCGATGGTGCAGTGGCGCTCGATCATGCCGATGCTGCGCAGGCCGGCCCACAGGGGGTTGTCAGGCAGCGTGCGCAAGTCCTCGGTGATCCAGTAGCGGCGTACCTCCAGGCGTCCATGGTCCTTGTCGATCTCCTCGTGAAAGTCATGAGTCACCGCAGCGAAGTCCCCGGCCGCCGCCACCTCGAAGCAGTCCTCGACGCTCTCCTGCAAGGCGCTCTGGTTGCCCTTGAGGCCGAGCACGTAGTCGCCCCCTTGGGTGATGATCTGCGCGGCGATGGTGCGCTGACAGCCCATCGCATCGATGGTGACGATGCAATCTTTAAGTTCCAGCAGTTCCAGCAGCTTGGGGATGGCGGTGATCTCGTTGGATTTTTCCTCCGTGGCCTCCTGCCCCAACACCAGGCGGTTGCTGCACGCCCAGGCGCTGACCATGTGCAGCGCCGAGCGTCCTCGACGCCGATCCCGCGAGCCGCGTGCGCTCTTGCCGTCCACGGCGATGACTTCCCCGCCCGTAGCGGTGGCAACCGCTTGTGTCCAACTGCGGAAACACTCGCCGAACCCCCTCGGGGTCAGGCGCGAGACCACGTTAGCAACGCAGTCATGCGAGGGCACGCTGTTGTCGAACCGCCCAAACTTGCGCAACCAGTCGAGTTTCGCGTGACCGAACTCCTCGATCGCTTCCCAGCCATGCGCGCCGCTGACGACCGCGCACACCGTCAACAACACGATATCGAGCAGGGCGTGGCGTTGGTTCCGCTCGATCCGCGGGTCTTCAAGTGAGGCAAAATGCTCAAGCAGACTGGCAGACATGAGAAACTCCTAACAAGGTTTCTCTCAATCTTGCCGTAACTCACCGCCGAAATGGAAGTTTATGCGCGCTCGCCCTGCCACAGCGGTTTGACCGCGCCAAAGCCGCTGCGGCCTTCGCTGGGCTCGATCCCCACCAACATCAGTCAGGTAGCAGCGTGCGGGGCAAACCCCGCTTGTCCAAGGTCGGCCATGCCCTGCTGCGCAAGGCCCTCTA
>JAEHCY010000119.1 GCA_016880695.1 Chromatiaceae bacterium
ACCTGGCCGCCGAGACCTCTCTGGAGGCGGTGCTGGAGCAGATCGCGGGCCTGAAGCCGGCCTTGGTCATCGCGGACTCCATCCAGACCGTCTGGAGCCACGCCCTCGAGTCTGCCGCGGGCAGCCTCAGTCAGGTGCGCGAGGTGGCCGGCCGCCTTACCGAGGTGGCCAAACGCGAAGAGATCAGCGTCTGGCTGATCGGCCACGTGACCAAGGAGGGAAGCCTGGCGGGCCCTCGGGCCCTGGAGCATCTGGTGGACACGGTGGTCTATTTCGAGGGGGACCGTCAGCACAGCCACCGGATCCTGCGGGCAACCAAGAACCGGTTCGGCCCGACCGACGAGATCGGCGTCTTCGAGATGCGAGCGGATGGGCTGGCCCCGGTGGACAACCCGTCGGCGCTTTTTCTGGCGGAGCGGCCGCCGCAGGCCACCGGCTGCATCGTGGTGGCCACGCTGGAGGGGACGCGCCCGATCCTGTTGGAACTCCAAGCGCTGGTCACCCCTACGGGAGCGGCCGTCCCGCGCCGGGTGGCCAACGGGCTGGATACCCAGCGCGTCGCGATGCTCCTGGCCGTGCTGGAGAAGCGGCTCGGCGTCCGGCTGGGGGATGCCGATGTGTTTCTGAATGTGGTCGGCGGACTCGAGGTCCGGGAGCCGGCGGCGGACCTGGGGGTGATGGCGGCGGTGCTGTCCAGTGTCCGGAACGCGCCGGTCGAACCTACCTGGGCGTTCTTCGGCGAGGTCGGGCTGGGCGGGGAGGTGCGGGGGGTTCCGCAGGCGGAGAAGCGGCTGCAAGAGCTCGCGCGCCTGGGGTTCACCCGGGCGATCCTCCCGCGGGCCTCGGTGGAAACCCTGCCCGGCAGCCCTACCCTGGAGGTCATGGGTGTGAGCCACGTCGGCGCCCTGGAGGATCTCTTCCCTGCCAGGCGTGCGGCGGGGCGAAATCCGGTTTGACTGCGTGCGTGGAGTGTGGTTTAATTCACCGAAAACTCCCGTCCAGAAAAGGGGAACAGCGATGTTCCAGGTTGGCCAGAAGGTCGTGTATCCGACGCACGGCGTGGGGCGGATCGAGGCCATCGAGCAGAAGGAGGTGTCCGGGAGTCGGCAGTCCTATTACATCTTGCGCATTCTGGGCAACGACATGCGTATCATGGTCCCCACGGGAAACGCCGAGCGTGTCGGCCTGCGCCAGCTGATCGGTCCCAAGGAAGTCCGCAAGGTGATGGAGATTCTCCGGAAGAAGGACGTGGAGATCTGCCCCAACTGGAACCGGCGGTTCAAGGACAATCTGGAACGGATCAAGACCGGGTCGCTCTACGAGGTGGCCACGGTGCTCCGCAAGCTGGTGTTGCTGCAGAAGGAGCGCAACCTGTCGTTCGGCGAAAAGAAGATGCTGGAGACCGTCCGTCAGCTCCTGGTGAGCGAAATCTCCCACGCGGTGGGGATGGAAGAGGGGGATGCGCGCTCCATGGTCGATCGGACCATCGCCAAGGCCTGAGACCTCCCGACGTGGGAGGAGGGGATTCCGCGTGTCGGAGCCGGTGCTGCGTATCCTGGTCGTGGCCTTGTGTGGTGCGGCGGGTCTGGTGAGTGTGACCTTGCGCCACTCCGGGGAGTGGTGGTCGATCGTGGG
>JAEHCY010000120.1 GCA_016880695.1 Chromatiaceae bacterium
CGCTAGAGGACTTGGCCGATCAGTCCGTGGACGAGCTGATGGAGATCGAAGGCATGGATGAGGCACGGGCCGCCAAGCTCATCATGAAGGCCCGTGAACCCTGGTTTGCCGAGGCGGACAGGCGATAAGCCACCGGAGGACGGGCCATGACAGAGACTACGGTGAAGCAGCTCGCGAGCTTGGTTGGGATCCCCCCCGAGCGACTGCTTACCCAGCTCCGCGAGGCGGGTATCGGGGCGGACGGGGAAGACGCCACCCTGAGCGAAGCGGAGAAGCTTCAGTTGCTGAGCTTTCTGCGCCGCAGCCACGGCAAGGAGGAGCCATCCGCGGTTGCCACACCCGCAAAGATTACCCTCAAGCGCAAGACCGTCAGCGAGCTGCGCCAGCCGGTGGCCACACCTCGGGCAGCGGGTGCTCGCCCGGGTGTGGTGGTGCCCCGCGCCAAGACGGTGAGTGTGGAGGTGCGGCGCAAGCGTACCTATGTCAAGCGCGGTGCGACCGCGCCGGGCGAAGAGGAGACGCCCCTCGAACCGGTAGTCGCCCCTGTTGCCGAGGAGCCCCGAACCCCCGCGCGGGAAGGGGCCGTAGGCCCACGGCGGCGTGGCGAGCTGGAGGAGCGGCGCGCTGAGGAGGAGGCGCGGCGATTGGCCGAGCGGGAGGATACGGAACGTCGGGCGAAGGAGGAGGAGAACCGTCGCCGGCTCGAGGAGGACGCCCGCCGGCGCGAGCAGGAGGCAGCCCGCCTGCGCGAGGAAGAAGAGCTGTCACGCCTGCGCCTGGAAGAGGAGCGCGGGCACGCCCAGCCCGAGGCGGTGGAAGAGCCCGAGGAGGAAGAGGGCGTTGCCCAGGTCGCCAAAGTCAAGCGGGTCGGCGAGCTCTCGGAACGGGAGCGGGCACTGAAAAAGGCGGCGCGCAAGGCGGCCATGCTGGAGCGCGAAACGGTGGTGGTTGCGCCCGAGCTCGTGGAGGAAGAAGAAGAGAAGGTCGAGACCCTGCGCCCCGAGATCCATATCGCCGAAGGCCTGCGCGGGCGCCGCCGCAGCAAGCCGGGGAAGGCGGCGAAGCCGCTCCTGGCGGATAAGCACGGATTCCAGCGGCCTACGGCTCCGGTGGTGCGCGAGGTGGAGCTGCCGGCAAGTATCGCCGTCGGAGAGTTGGCGGCACGGATGTCGGTCAAGGCACCGGCGGTGATCAAAGAGCTGATGAAACAAGGTGTGATGGCGACCATTAATCAACCCCTAGACCGGGATATGGCGGCCATCGTGGTGGAAGCGATGGGGCACAAGCCGGTATTCCTCGAAGAGGCCGACCTGGAGGCAAAGGTGCTGGAGCAGGGCCGTCTGGAGCAGGCAGAAGCCAAGCCACGGCCGCCGGTCGTGACCATCATGGGTCACGTCGACCACGGCAAGACCTCACTGCTCGATCACATCCGCAAGACCCGGGTGGCGGCGGGGGAGGCCGGTGGCATCACCCAGCACATTGGCGCCTACCATGTGAAGACCGCCCGTGGCACCGTGACCTTCCTCGATACACCGGGCCATGCCGCGTTCTCCGCCATGCGTGCCCGAGGTGCGAAGGTTACCGATATCGTGGTGCTCGTAGTGGCCGCCGACGACGGTGTCATGCCCCAGACGGTGGAGGCGATTCAGCACGCCGCTGCGGCGGGTGTGCCGGTGGTGGTGGCCGTCAACAAAATGGACAAGGCCCAGGCGAACGCCGATCGGGTGATGCAGGAGCTCTCGCAGAAGGGTGTGCTCGCCGAGGAATGGGGTGGCGAGACCCAGTTCGTGCGGGTGTCGGCGAAGTCCGGCATGGGCATCGACACCCTGCTCGAGGCAATCCTGCTGCAGGCGGAGGTGCTGGAGCTCAAGGCCCCCCGCGAGGGGCCGGCGCGTGGGACCATCATCGAGTCCAGCCTCGACCGGGGTCGCGGGGCGGTTGCCACCGTGCTGGTGCAATCGGGAACCCTGCGCCAGGGGGACATGATGGTCAGCGGTCAGGAGTTTGGGCGGGTGCGGGCGATGTTCGATGAAACCGGCCGCCAGGTTCATGAGGCGGGCCCCTCCATCCCGGTGCAGGTCTTGGGCCTTTCCTCGGTGCCGAACGCCGGTGATGACGTGGCGGTGGTGCAGGATGAGCGTTCGGCCCGCGAAGTGGCGGAACTGCGTCAGCAGCGTGCCCGTCTGATCAAGTTGGAGGATCAACGAAGCCTCAAGCTCGAGGACCTGTTCGCGAGCATGGAGGAAGGCGAGCTCAAGAGCGTCAACCTCATTCTCAAGGCGGACGTGCAGGGGAGTGTCGAGGCGCTGCGCGATGCCCTAATCAAAACCTCCACCGCTGAGGTGAAGGTCATCGTGGTCGCCTCGGGGGTGGGTGGAATCAACGAGTCGGACGCCAACCTGGCGGTGACCTCCAAGGCGATCATGATCGGCTTCAACGTTCGGGCGGACACCGCCGCTCGGCGCGTGGTCGAGGAAAAGGGGATCGACCTGCGCTATTACAGCATCATCTACGAGGTCATCGACGACGTCAAAAAGGCGATCTCCGGCCTGCTCTCGCCGATCATGCGCGAGGAGATCATCGGTCTTGCCCAGGTGCGGGATGTCTTCCGCTCCTCGAAGTTCGGTGCCATCGCCGGCTGCATGGTGACCGAGGGTGTGGTCAAGCGGCATAACCCCATCCGCGTACTGCGGGAGAACGTGGTGATCTTCGAGGGCGCGCTAGAGTCTCTGCGTCGGTTCAAGGACGACCTGAACGAGGTCAAGGCCGGTATGGAGTGCGGCATCGGGGTAAAGAACTACAACGATGTACATCCCGGTGACCAGATCGAGGTCTTCGAGCGCATCGAAGTGGCGCGCAAGCTCTAGACGTCACCTTACGCAAACCGATGAAAGAGTTTGCCCGCACCGACCGGATCGGCTCTGAGCTACAGCGGGAGCTTGCCGATCTGTTGCGCGAGGACGTGAAGGATCCTCGCCTGGGGCTGATTACCGTGCAGGCGGTGCGGGTTACTCGGGATCTGGCCCACGCCAAGGTGTTTTTCACCTGTTTCGGTACCGCCGAGGAAGCCCACCAGCGCGAGGGATTGCTCAACGGCAAGCTGGCGGGTTTTCTCCGCCACGAGCTCGGGACTCGGATGGCGCTGCGGACGGTGCCGGAGCTGCACTTTGTCTACGACGAATCCATCGAGGCGGGTGAGCGTCTGAGCGCACTCATCGACCGGGCGGTTGAGTCCGAGCGCTCGGACCCCGAGTCCTAGCCCAGCGGCGCGGGAGATCCAAGACCATGGGTCGTAAAGATGGGCGGGACGTCAATGGCATCCTGTTGCTGGACAAGCCCTTGGGTGCCAGCTCCAACCAGGCGCTGCAGCGGGTCAAGTATCTCTATCGGGCACGTAAGGCCGGCCACACGGGTAGCCTGGACCCCTTGGCAACCGGGCTCCTGCCGCTCTGCTTTGGGGCGGCCACCAAGGTGTCTGCCTTTCTGCTCGATGCGGATAAGCACTACCGGGTGCGGGTGAAGCTCGGGGAGACCACCACCACCGCGGATGCCGAGGGCGAGGTGGTAAAACGCGCGCCAGTGGTTGGTGTTGATTCTGACAAGGTGCTCGCGGCGTTGTCGCGGTTCACGGGCACCATCGAGCAATTGCCGCCCATGTACTCGGCGGTGAAGCACCAGGGTGAGCGCCTCTACAAATTGGCGCGCCAGGGTGTGGAGGTGGAGCGGATGCCCCGGCAAGTGCAGATCTACCGCCTGGAGTTGGTCGGGATTGATCTTCCCGAGATCGAGTTCGAGGTCCACTGCTCGAAGGGGACCTATGTGCGCACCCTTGCCGAGGACATCGGCAATCGGCTCGGCTGTGGGGGGCATGTTTCCGCCCTGCGGCGAACCGGCGTCGGTCCCTACGGGGAGGCCGAGGCGCGCCTGATCTCTATGCACGAGGTGGAGGCCGCTGCCGAGGGAGGGGCAGGGGAGCTCGATGGGCTATTGCTGCCGTTGGAGAGCGCGCTCGATCGCTGGCCGGAGGTGCGCTTGAGCGCCGATGCCGCCTTCTATCTGCGTCAGGGCCAAGCAGTGCTCGTTCCCCAAGCGCCAACAGAGGGCTGGGTCAGGCTCTACGGTCCCTCGGGTGAGCTGTTGGGTATGGGCGCGATCCTCGACGACGGTCGGGTGCAGCCGCGGCGTCTGTGGTGAGGCGCGTGCCGCGTGCAACCCCTGAGCGGATACCCTCGCCCGCGGGAGTAGAAGCGCGAACAATTTCCCCCGGATCGCTCGCAGTGCACCGCGGGGTTGAAGTGCCGGCACCCGGAGTGTGCCCGGTGTATGAGCGGGCCCGGCTCCCTGATCTCATTGTTGGGGTAGCCATCGCCAGGGCGGAGCGTCCGGTGCTATGGGCCAGGTGGCAATCCTCCAAACTTAGGAGTTCCTAAAGATGACAATGAGCGCAGACGACAAGCGAAAGGTTATCGAAGACAACAAGCGGGGTCCCAACGACACCGGGTCGCCGGAGGTGCAGGTGGCATTGCTCACCGCGCGCATCCAGCAGCTCACCCAACACTTCAGCGTGCACAAGCACGACCACCATTCCCGACGGGGACTGCTGCGCATGGTCAACTCCCGGCGCAAGCTTCTCGACTACCTCAAAGGGAAGGACGTCGACCGCTATCGTTCCCTCATCGGTCGGCTTGGTTTACGCCGCTAAACAGGACCCCCACACGCGAGGAAGCAAGAGTGACAGTACATCGTAAAGAGTTCAGCTACGGCGACCACAAGGTCACCCTGGAGACCGGAGAGATCGCCCGTCAGGCGGATGGCGCGGTCATGATCAACATGGGTGACACCGTGGTGCTGGTGACCGTGGTGATCGACAAGCGTGCCACCGAAGAGAAGGACTTCCTGCCGCTGACTGTAGACTACCAGGAGAAAACCTACGCGGCGGGCCGTATCCCCGGTGGCTTCTTCCGGCGCGAGGGCCGCCCCAGCGAGAGCGAGATTCTCACCTCGCGGCTGATCGACCGCCCGATCCGGCCCCTGTTCGCCGATGGCTTCGGCCGCGACGTGCAGGTCATCGCCACGGTCAAGTCCCTGAATCCGGAGGTTAATCCCGAGGTGCCGGCGATGCTCGGCGCCTCCGCGGCGCTGGCGATCTCTGGTGCGCCCTTCAACGGCCCCATCGGCGCCGCCCGGGTGGGCTACCACAACGGCCGTTACCGGTTGAATCCCCCCTCCACGGGTCTCAGTGACGAGAACGACCTGAACCTGGTGGTAGCGGGAACCGAGCATGCAGTGCTGATGGTGGAGTCGGAGGCCCGGCAGTTGCCCGAAGAGGTGATGCTCGGGGCCGTGCTATTCGGTCACGAGCAGATGCAGGTGGCGATTCAGGCCATCCGCGAGCTGGCCGCCGAGGCGGGCAAGCCGCCGATCCCCTACACCCCGGCCCAGGCTGATCCAGCGTTGGCCGCCGCGGTAGAGGTGGCCGCCGGGCGAATCGGCGATGCCTACCGCATCAAGGAAAAGATGGAGCGCTACACGGCGCTCGATGCGATCCGCACTGAGCTCTATGGGCAGCTCGCCAGCGACGATACCCCCTGGAGCCAGCCCCAGGTCTACGCCGCCATCGACAATCTGGAGAAGAAGACCGTGCGTGGCCGCATCCTCGCTGGAGAGCCGCGCATCGATGGTCGGGACACCCGCAGGGTGCGCCCGATCCAGATCCGCACCGGCGTGCTGCCGCGCACCCATGGCTCGGCGCTGTTCACCCGCGGCGAGACCCAGGCGCTGGTGATTACCACCCTGGGGACCGAGCGGGATTCGCAGATCATCGACGCCCTGGAGGGCGAGCGGCGCGAGCCCTTCATGCTCCACTACAACTTCCCGCCCTTCTGCGTGGGTGAGGTGGGCCGTGTCGGTAGCCCCAAGCGGCGTGAGATCGGCCACGGCCGGCTTGCCAAGCGTGGTGTGCTCGCCTGCATGCCCGATAGCGACAGCTTTCCCTATTCCATCCGCGTGGTCTCGGAGATCACCGAGTCTAACGGCTCGAGCTCCATGGCCAGTGTCTGCGGCACCAGCCTGTCGCTGATGGACGCGGGCGTCCCCATCAAGGCACCGGTGGCCGGCGTGGCGATGGGGTTGATCAAGGAGGGGGATGCCTTTGCGGTGTTGACCGACATCATGGGCGACGAGGATCACCTCGGCGACATGGACTTCAAGGTGGCGGGCACTGCCACCGGTGTCAACGCTCTGCAGATGGACATCAAGATCGAGGGCATCACCCGGGAGATCATGGAGGTCGCCCTCGCCCAGGCCCGCGAGGGCCGTCTGCATATTCTCGGGGAGATGAACAAGGTTATCGATCGGCACCGCGATGAGATGTCGGAGCACGCGCCGCGGTTGATCGAGATCAAGATCGACCCCGAGAAGATCCGCGACGTCATCGGTAAGGGTGGGGTCACCATCCGTGCCATCACCGAAGAGACCGGCGCCAGTATCGACATCGGCGACGATGGCGTGGTGAAGGTCTTCTCGGTCGATCGGGCCGCGGGTGAGGAGGCGCGCCGGCGCATCGAGCTTATCACCGCCGACGTGGAGGTGGGAACGGTGTACCAAGGCAAGGTGGCGCGTCTGATGGACTTCGGCGCTTTCGTCACCATCCTGCCCGGCCGCGACGGCCTGGTGCACATCTCCCAGATCAGCGATGAGCGGGTGGAGAGGGTGAGTGACAAGCTCTCCGAGGGCGACATCGTGCGGGTGAAGGTCCTGGAGATCGACAAACAGGGCCGCATCCGCCTCAGCATGAAGGCGGTGGACCAGGACTGAGGCGTTGTTAAAGCAATCTCTCGGCTAGAAGGCTCTGGCCCGATCGGCGCAGGGATAGCCGATCGGGCCAGAACCGGATCAGATGGGGTGGTGAGGTTCTCCGGAACACTCCGCCGGCTCGCCGACCGAGGCGGTTGCTTCCCGTTTCCTTATCCCGCGCTAGTGCCGCAACCGCCCGCGCCGTAGGGGAGGGGAGACGGAGTCCACCGGCCATCCCCAAACCCCGATCTCATGGGCCCGCGCGAGCTTCTCCAAGGCGTGGTACTCGAAGGGTGCCTCGGGTGTGGCCAGGGCCCAACCCTGTTGGACCAGATAGGCACCGATGTCCTCCCCCTGATCGAAGGTCGTTCGGCCCACGTAGCAGATGGCGCTTGGGTGGCCCGAGACCGTCGTCGCCTCGGCATAGCAGTACACATAGCCCTTCACGATGCGGCTCATCTGCAGCACGGATCGGTTGGTGCAGCGGATCGGCAAAAAGTTCGTGTCACACTGGCGGCCGCTGGGAGGCAGGTACACGCCGAACAAATAGACGATCTGCCCGTTGATCATCAGGCTGCCATCATCCTGTACCAGGGCATGTCCCTGAACGTCTTGAGTCCGCGCCGCTCCCGGCAGGCAGAGCGTTGCTAGGAGAAGCCACAGGGAGACGCGTCGGGCACCAGCGGTTGCACTCGGCAAGGTCGTTTCTCCAGTGAGATGTTCCAACAGGGTTGATCGGGGATGCCCCACGCCCCAGATTCTGAGCCTTGACTGCGTTATCGTCTAGGCGCGAGCCCCTTGGCTGGGCCGGGGATCCCTTCCGTGAGCTGGAGGCTGGTAATCATGTACCGCGATACACCGCAACCAATCTTTCTCAGGGACTACCAGCCGCCCGTCTTCCTCATCGATCGGGTGACGCTGCACTTCGATCTCGGGGAGACCGAGACCCGAGTCGCCACCACGCTGGAGGTGAGGCGCAACCCGGCGGTCCCCCGGGGGGAGGAAGCGCTGCAGCTCCACGGCGAGGGAATCGAGCTTCGCTCCCTGCTCCTCGACGGCCGGATGCTCGACGCGGACGAGTATTGGCTCGATGCCACCGGGCTCAGCATCCCTGGGGTGCCGGAACGCTTCCACCTGGAAACCGAGGTGCTGATCCACCCGGAGCAGAATACCGCGTTGGAGGGGCTCTACCGATCGGGTGGACTCTTCTGCACCCAATGCGAGGCGGAGGGGTTTCGCAAGATCACTTACTTCATCGATCGGCCCGACGTCATGGCGCGCTTCACCACCCGCATCGTCGCGGAGCGTGCTCGGTATCCGGTGCTCTTGTCCAACGGCAATCCCGTGGAGCAGCGCGATCTCGGCGATGGGCGTCATCTGGTGTGCTGGGAAGATCCCTTCCCCAAGCCCTGCTACCTGTTCGCCCTGGTCGCGGGGAATTTGTGCTGGGTCGAGGATCGTTACCGGACAGGATCTGGGCGGGAGGTCCTGCTGCGGGTTTTCAGCGAGCCGGAGAATGTCGACAAGTGCGATCACGCCCTGCGCTCGCTGACCAAAGCGATGCGCTGGGATGAGGAGCGTTTCGGCCGTGAGTACGATCTCGACATCTACATGATCGTGGCCGTAAACGACTTCAACATGGGGGCCATGGAGAACAAGGGGCTCAACGTCTTCAACACCAAGTACGTGCTGGCCCGCCCGGAAACGGCCACCGACGGCGACTTTCTCGGCATTGAGGGGGTCATCGCCCACGAGTACTTCCACAACTGGACCGGCAATCGGATCACCTGCCGCGACTGGTTCCAGCTCAGCCTCAAGGAGGGCCTGACCGTGTATCGGGACCAGGAGTTCTCCGCCGACAGGGGCTCGCGGGGCCTGAAGCGGATCGAGGACGTGCGTCGCCTGCGTACCCACCAGTTTGCCGAGGATGCCGGGCCCATGGCGCACCCGGTCCGGCCGGCCTCCTACATCGAGATCAATAACTTCTACACCACCACCGTCTACGAGAAGGGCGCCGAGGTGGTACGCATGCAGGCGACCTTGCTCGGTGCGGAGAAGTTCCGAGAGGCCATGGATCTCTACTTCCGGCGCCACGACGGGCAGGCGGTGACCACCGAAGACTTTGTCCGCTGCATGGAGGCGGTGAGCGGGCGGGATCTCCAGCAGTTCCGGCAGTGGTACGAGCAGGCCGGAACCCCCGAGCTCCAGGTCACCGCCGAGCAGGACTCGGGCACCGGTCGCCTCACCCTCAACGTCCGCCAGCAGTGCCTACCCACCCCGGGGCAGCCGGATAAGCCGCCGTTCCATATCCCCTTGGCGGTCGGGTTGGTCGGACCCGACGGCGCGGACTTACCACTGAGGCTGGAAGGGGAAGAGAGCGCCTCTACCGGTACGCGAATCCTTGAGCTCCGAGGGGAGACGGAGCTGTTCCACTTCGTGGACGTACCCGAGGGGACGGTACCCTCGCTGCTACGGGGTTTCTCAGCCCCGGTTAAGGTGCACTACGACTATCGCGACGCGGAGCTGATGTTCCTCATGGCCCGCGACAGCGACGGCTTCTGCCGCTGGGATGCGGCCCAGACCCTCGCCCAGCGGGTGCTCCTGGACGCCGGGGGCGAGTCGGGCCATCCGGTGGTGACGGGGTTCATCGAGGCGTTTCGCGCGGCACTCGCGGATCGTTCCGCCGACCACTCGCTCCTGGCCGAGGTGCTCACCTTGCCATCGGAGTCCTACCTC
>JAEHCY010000121.1 GCA_016880695.1 Chromatiaceae bacterium
AAGTCGGCATCGAGCTCGCGGTCGTGCAGTACCGCGAGCTCGCTTAGGTCCGTGGCGATCGCTTCCCGCCACCGGGCGAGTGGCTCTCCGGGCTCTCCGGGCTCGACGACCTCCAACGAATCCTCAACCCTCATTCAACCTTGCCCTTGGGGTGTACGACAAACACGACCGAGGGATTGGTCAACTCCGGATTGGCAAAATTCCTGACCCCCCGTACCGGAACTTCGCCCGGTCCGATCGCCTTAGTCTCGTACTTATTCTCGCGCAGCAGATCGATGGGGCCCACATCGAGGGTACGCATCATGCACGCCATGACGCAATAGGGCTTGCGGCCAGCCAGGATCTCGTCCACACAGAGGTTGCACTTGCCGACGATGTTCAGCTCAGGGATGAACTGAGGCGCACCGTAGGGACAGGCCGCCTCGCAACGGCGGCAACCGATGCAGAGGGTGGAGTCGATGTCGACGATGCCGTTGTCCGGCCGCTTCCAGATGGCCCCGGTGGGACAGGTGGGCAGGCAGGCTGGCTCGGCGCAGTGATTGCAGGAGATGTTGACCTTATAGGCGTACACATCGGGGTAGGTGCCGCCCTCCACATAGAGCACCCGGCGAAATCGCGGACCCGCCGGCAGACCGTTCTTGTCCTTGCAGGCGATCTCGCAGGCCCGACAGCCCAGGCAGTCGATGTTGTTGTGGACAAAACCGAGTTGCATCTCAGGTTTGACGGGGGCGTAGACCTCCTTCTTGCGACGCTTGACCGCTTCTTTGATCGCCGTCTTGTCTTTTTCGGTGGCCATGGTCTTCTCCTCGGCTCTCAGAGGTCACGCCGGAAAACATGGGAGCGGGACGTTGCCAATATGTCCCAGCCGGGACGGTGCTGAAGATCCGTCTTGCGGATGTTGCACAGCACCGTGTTATAGGCGAAGGCACCAGCGGGGCTAGGAGCATCCAGGGTCAGCATATCGGGGTTGCCGCTGCGATCGATGCCTTCTTCGTCCAGATCGAGCCAGGCCCCTTCATGCAAGACCGCCACCCCCGGCATCAGCCGTTCGGTGACATAGACCGGCACAACCACCTTGCCGCGATCGTTCCACACCTCGACCACATCCCCAGTCTTAATCTTGAGCTTCTTAGCGTCGCTGGCGTTGACCGTTACCTCCTGCTCGTAAGTCTCACGTAACCAGGCGCAGTTGTTGAAGATCGAGTGCGTGCGCCAACGGGGGTGGGGGGATATCAGATGGAACGGGAATTCCTTGGTCTTCGGGCTGTTGAGCGACTCCCATGGCTCGATCCACTTCGGAATAGAGGGGACATGCTCACCGTAACGGGTCCGCTTCCAGTCAGAGATCTGCGCGAGCTCCGTGCACAGGATCTCGATCTTGCCCGAGGGTGTCTGGAAACGCGCACTCTTCTCGATCTGCTCGCGGAAGGCCACGTGGGGCTGGGCCAACTTGAACTTGTAGATCCCGTACCCTTTGAAGTCGTCCCAGGACATGTCCACGTGCTGGTGGTCCATCACCTTGCCCTCCCACCAAGCGCGCAGGTAAGCCTCGTCCACCTCATCGTTGCGCAGGAAGTAACCCCGATCGGCCCGCGGATTGTAGGTCTTGCCGAAGGCCCCGTAGCCCTGGGGATTGAGATCGCCAATGCGATAGGCCAGCTCAGTGAAGATCTGAAAGTCGGTCTTTGACTCGCCCATGGGCTCGATGACCTTCGGGCGATGGATGTAGTAGTGCCCCTTGTACCAGGGCAGGGCCACATCGTGACGCTCGAAATGGGTGGCCACCGGAAGCAGGACATCCGCATAGAGACCAGAAGGAGTGATGGTGGAATCCATGCACACCACCAGCTCCAGCTTGTTGATCGCCTGGATCTCCTTATTGATGTTAGTGAGCTGATTGAACCAGTCCGAGCCCTGCCAGAAGATACCCTTGATGTTGGGCACAATCCCGTCGAGTTGGTCATCCCGCGGCCAGAGTCCCGCCTCGTCGCGCGTGACGTTGGGGTAGTTGAGCACAATGTGCGCCCAGCGGTCGGACTTGATCGAGGCATACCACACGTTTGCCCACTGATCGTAGGGATAAGCGACCGCCTCCGAGTGCCAGGCCTTGCCCACGCCCTCCGCGCAACCCCCAAGTATGCCGATGTTGCCGGTCATGGCCTGGAGTGCCGCGGCCATACGGTTGTACTGCTCACCGTAGGCATTGCGTCCCGGTGCCCAAGAGGCCTTGAGCGCCGCCGGATTGGTGGTGGCATAGAGGCGGGCGAGCTTCTTGATGTCCTCAGCAGAAACCCCGCAGACGTCGGCCGCCCACTCTGGCGTCTTCGGCTGGCCGTCGTACTTACCGAGAATGTAGTCCTTGAAGTTCTCCTTGCCGTTGGGGCTGGTCTGCGCCCACTGTGGCATCGTCCCTTCATCCATACCCATGCAGAACTTATCGATGAATGCCTGGTCGTGCAGATTCTCGCTAAAGATGGTATGGGCCATCCCCGCCATCATGGCGGCATCGGTGTTCGGCTTGATCGGAATCCACCAAGCATCATAAATCGAGGCCGAGTCCGTGTACTGGGGGTCCACCAGCACAAACTTGCAGCCCCGCTGCTTCGCGAGGCGCATGTAGTAGAAGGTGTTGCCACCGTGGAAGGTGTAGGCAGGGTTCCAGCCCCACATGATGATGAGCTTGGCATGAGCGAACGCATCGTCCTCGTTGCCATCTTCGATGGTGCCGAAGGTCCAGCGGGAACTGGTGGTCGTACCCTGGTAGGAAGGCACCGACCAGGAAGAGGTGCGACAACCGAACATTCCAAGGAACCGGCCGAGGAGCCCTTCAATCTGATCGGACTTATGCAGCACCCCATAGGAAGCCCCCGCGTAACTCTGATCCACCAGTGCCTGGGGCCCGTAGTTGCCCTTGATCTCGAGCATCTTGCGCGCAACAAAATTCAACGCCTCATCCCAGGAGACGCGCTTGAACTTACCTTCGCCGCGCGCGCCCACGCGCACCATGGGGTAGAGCAGGCGCTCGGCGGAGTACAGGCGCTGGCGGTAGGAGCGACCGCGCAGACAACCGCGAAGCTGCGGTTCCTCCTCGGTGTCCTTGCCGAAGAAGCCATCGCGTTGGTAGCGGCCATCATCGGTGGAGAGGCGCACGATGACATCGCCCTTCTTGTGCGCGACGAGGACATGCCGCGATCCGCAGTTATGCGCGCAGCTAGTCACCACCGTGGTCAGCTCATCGTCCGTCGGGTAGGGCTCGTAGGCAAATGCCTTGGCATCCTTGGTCTTGATGAGACCACTTACGCCAACTGCTGCCGCCCCCGCCGCTGTCGTCTTTAGAAACGACCGCCGCGTCATGCTCAGATGGGATTCCAGCCAGTCAAAACTCTCTTGGTCGCTCATCGATTCGGTCTCCTGTAGTCCGCGGCGATCACTTCTTCTCGGCGGCGGGGGCTTTGGCGGCCCCGGTCGACTCGGGCTTGCTCAGCCCCACCTTGAAGCGGGCCTCCGATTCCGTGGGACGGCCCTTTGCCCAATCGGGAACATCCTTAGCCATCCCCGGCCAGGGGTGACGCGGATAGGGATACTCGATTCGATACCAGACACGGCCGCCGTGGCAGCCGTAACAGACATCGGAATCCTCCTTGCCCGCGTCCTCGATCGCCTTTGGCTTGAGGAAATTGACCTCATGGCGGGCGGTGCGAATGGCCGCATGACAGGTCAGACAGTTGTTATTGAACAGTTGGCCGGATTCACTCCAAGGCGTTGGCAGCCCCATGACCTGATAGTTGTTCTTGCCGTGACACATGAGACAGGTCTCCGGGTTGACCATCTTGCGGAGCCTGGCCTCGAGGGTTTGTGCCGCATCGGCCGAGGCGTGCACGTTGTCCTCCCGCGGGTTGTTACCCTGATGACAGGTCACGCATTTCAAGTCCATGACCTTCTTCGCGTAATCCGTCACCAGATGGCGCCGGTGCAACGTCTCTTGGGGACCCTCGTAGGTATTGAGCGTCTGATACCAGGCCAGCGCCTCCTCAGAGGTCACGCCTGCCGGCGTAGTCTTGCGCACGCTTGCCTCCAACACCTCTTTGTGGCAGGCCAGGCACTGGGCATCCGTGGCGGTTTCGCTCGCCGGGGCAAAATGCAAGGGATCCCACCTGGCACCGTAGTAGTTCGCATCCGCCGCTTTCGCCGTCGCAGCAAACGCCAGGACGAATGCCACCACTACGATTCCGATCCTCGGGGCTTGCCGTTTCATCTTCTAGGCTCCTGTCGCTGACACAATCGTACGGAGAACCGGGACGCATCCTGGCGCCCCCCCTTTGAACGCGCCTATCGGGGTCCAACCGGACATGCCGCCCATGCTGGCCGCCGTGCGGACGGCATCCGCAAGCTTGAGAGTGACAACCACAGCCACAGCGGCTCGGCGGAATGTCGCGAGAGCGCTCATGTAACGTTCTCGATTCCTCAAAAGAGGGCGGTTAGTGTCGATCTCCGGCATACCAGCCGCGTAGGTCGTATCGCCCCGGCATACCCGGGCGGTTGAACGGGGTATACCAGTTTCCCTGGCTTTCCAAGAATTTCAAGCTCGCCGGATAGGGCTCGCTGATGCCCTGTACCGCACTTTTGTACCACTGGGCATCGTGATTGACCTGCGTTATCCGCGGCGCACCTTCTGGCCTCTGACTTGGGTTAACCCCAGCGATCGGGTAGGCAGCCGCGGAAGAAGCGGCAGCACCCATCACCCAGCAGGAAACAACCAAGATCAACTTGCTTGCCTGGTGCTTCATTTACGAACCCTCCTCGAATCAAGAATTCCCGCCGCCTTTCGTCGGGAACCACAAGGCTACTAGGATCGGCTTCCCCAACGACCGCCGACCAAGCAGGCAAAGTCCGTGCCGCATCACTGCCGCTCGACCAGATGCCCGATCCACAAAAGCTGCCGCCATGGCACAACCCTGGCCCCATCCGTTCGCCTGTCATCCTGACACCGCCGAAAAATGGCCGCAATGAGTTCAAAAGAGGAAACCTTGACGCATGTCAAGAGATGATCTTTTCACCCTCGCAGCCGGGGCAGCCAGAAAGACTGCGTGCGCTTTTCAGGCTTGGGCGGGGCGCCTGCGACCAGCCTGCACCCGCGGAAGGCGCTGGCCGGGGGGCTTAGGCCTGGCGCTGCCAAACTGGCACCGGGCCTCCTGCACGATTGAAGACCGGAACCAAAGTCCAAGCCCTGCCCTCGCCGGAAACCACCTGGGGCCGCTTCACGCTCATCTCATACCGTGGACCCGGGGCGTTGTCGTCCCGGGCGCAAAGGATCATCAGGACGTCGGGTCAAGCACGATGAGATGCCCGTCCCAGCCCCGGATCTCAACCTGATGGCGCAGTCGGTGCAGCGAAGCCACTTCGACGGTGCTGACGAGGTAGACACAGAGTGGCTCGCGGATCTTGCCCAATCTGAGGTTCTTCGCGCCGGTTGAAGTGAGCCAGCTCTCGGAAATCTGCTGGGCTTCGCTCCACTGGTCCACGGCAGCTCGATATCGTTGTGGACCAGGACAGGCGCCGCCCAACCGCCACAGGAGGACAAGATCTGGTCGGCAACTTCATGGGTCATCACTCTTGGGTGCAGAATGACCGAACCCTTGGCCATCCCGGTGACCTGCCAGTTTCGCTTGCCCAAAAGCGCCTAAGAGGTCTTCGGCGCCGCATCCCTGGCGCCCAAGACCGGGGCATCGATTAGGAGCCACCCCGCTCTGGCGCGGTAGGGGCGATGCCGGGCTCGGACACCGACAGTGGCCACCGGTGGAACCGGCGAGCTGACGGGATAACTGCCATAGTGGCAGAGACAAAAGCCCCCAATTAAGATATATTTGATTGATTATCCTGTAGAAAACCCACTAGAAGACGAGAAGGAAACCCGTGCTACCAGTCGGTCGGACTTTCGGTCGTCTCAACCGTCGCTTCGCGCTCGGTACCGCCGCCGGCTTGTTGGTGAGCTCGCTGGTTTTTTTCGTCCTCTACCTCGGACTCTACCAGGAGCAGTTGGCCCGGCAACGCGAGGAAACCGCCACCCAGATCAACCGGCTGCTGCGCACATCTCTCGAGAACGCCATGCTCAAGCGCGATCTCGAAGGCCTCCGGGAAATCGTCAACCGCCTCGGCCAGCAGCCCGGTATCTCGGCGGTCACGATTACCAACGCCACAGGGCAGATCCGATTCTCCAGCCAGCCCGGGCGATTCGGGTCCGACTTCGTTTATCCGATTCCGAGTCAGCCCACCACGGCGTTCGTCGCCGAGCCCGGTGGCGGTGAGGTGCTGCGCAGCGCTAACCCGGTGGCGAACAAGGAGGAATGCCAACCCTGCCATGGCCCCGCGGCGGCCCATCCGCTCAACGGCGTGCTCTACGTCGACTATGACGCGCAACCGATTCGTCAACAGGCTCGCGAAACCACCCTGTTGTTGCTGGGGGCCGGCTCCCTGATCGTGCTACTGAACCTCACCGGAGGCTGGTGGTTCATCAACCGCTATGTGCTCAGCCCGGTCAAGCAGCTCACCGAGGTGAGCGAGCGGCTGCGCCAGGGCGACCTCGATGCCCGCATCGCCCTGACCAGCGGCGATGAGCTCGCCCACCTGGGCGAGACCTTTAACGCCATGGCCGAGCGCCTGCAAGGGAAAATCCGCAGCCTCGAGGACAAAGAGGCGTTCCTCCAAGGGCTGATCGATGCCATTCCCGACGGAGTGCGGGTCATCGATAGCAACTTCCAGGTCCTCATGGCCAATCGCGGCTATCGCCTGCAGCTTGGGCTGGACCCCTCCGGGGTACCGATCGGAAGCTGCTTCGCCTCGAGCCATGCCCTGGCCGACCCCTGTCCCGGCGAGCTCATCACCTGTCCCGTGCGCGAGCTGATCCACGCCTCCGGCGCCGAGCCGTTACGGATTGTGCAACGCCATATCAAGGTGGATGGCACACCGCTCGATGTGGAGATCTACGCCGCCCCGCTGCGGGTCAGGTCAGAGGGGAAACCGCAAACGCTGGTGGTGGAGTCCATCCGTGACCTCGAGCGACAGATTCGATTTTCCCACGAGCAGAAGCTCGCCGAGCTTGGTCGCTTGGCCGCCGGCGTCGCCCATGAGATCTACAATCCCCTGAGCTCCGTGCGGCTCGCCCTCAGCGCCTGCCAGCGCCACTGCACCCAGGAGCACATCGAGCGGGAGCAGATGCAGCGCAATCTCGACCTAGTCTCCCACGAGGTCGATCAGTGCATCGAGGTGACGCAACGGCTACTCAAGTTGAGCGCACCTCCGGCCACCCGCCCGGAGCTGGTGGTGGTCGACACCCTGATCGAAGAAACCCTCAGCCTGCTCGGCTGGGAGGCGGAGAAACTGGGGATCGCGGTAGAGTTGAGGTTCGAGCAGCGCCCCCTGCGCGCCTTGGCTTCCGATGGGGACATCCGCCGGCTGGTCCTGAACCTGGCACAGAATGCCTTCCACGCGATGCCCGAAGGTGGGCGCTTGGGGATCGTCGCCCGGCGCACGGCCGGTTACCTCGAGGTCGGCTTTCGCGACAGCGGTTTGGGCATCGACCCCGGTGAGCTCCGGCGGATTTTCGAGCCCTTCTTCAGCCGACGGGCCGATGGGGTCAGAGGCATGGGTCTCGGCCTGCCAATCGCCAAGAACATCGCCGAGAACTATGCCGGCAGCCTGAGCGTCGAGAGCACCCGGGGCGCGGGCAGTTGCTTTACCTTCCGCCTGCCAGACGCCGATGCCAAGAGAGAGACCTGAGCCGTGCCAAGCCAGATCCTGGTCGTTGAAGACGACACCCTGCTCAACGAGCTGACCTGCACCTACCTCCGCGAGGTCGGCTACGCCACCAAGGGTGTCAGGAGCTGGGCAGAAGCCAACCGCTTTCTCGCCGCCCAAGAGCCGGCACTGATCATCGCCGACGCCCGATTACCGGACGGCGACAGCCTTGATCGGCTCCCCGACCTGGTGGAGAACCAGCCCGTTATCGTGCTGACCGCGTACGGCTCCGTTCGCGACGCGGTCAAAGCGATCAAGGCCGGAGCATCCGAGTATCTGCTCAAACCGCTCAACCCCGATGAGCTGGTGCTGATGGTGGAGCGCACCCTCAACAATGCGGCACTGCTCCGCGACCATGAATTGGTCCTGCGACAACTTCATGCCAAAGAGCAGAAGGCGTCCTATCTGATTGGGCAGAGCGAGGCCCTCAAGCAGGTCAAGGATCTGCTCGGAGCCGTCGCCCCCAGCGGGATGACCGTGCTCATCCAGGGTGAGAGCGGCACCGGCAAAGAGCTCGTGGCCCGCGCGGTCCACGACCTCAGCGGCCGGGCGGCCCACAGCTTCGTTGCGGTAGACTGCTGCACGCTACAGGAAAACCTTTTCGAATCAGAGCTCTTTGGCCATGAACGTGGCGCCTTCACCGGGGCTGACCGCCAAAAAAAGGGCTTGATCGAATGCGCGGAGGGGGGAACCCTGTTCCTCGACGAGATCGGGGAGATCGAGCTCAGCCTCCAGGCGAAGCTGCTGCGGGTTCTGGAGACGGGCAAGTTCCGCCGCCTTGGCGGCACCCGAGACCTCGAGGCCAATGTGCGGGTAGTGGCGGCATCCAACCGCAACCTCGAAGTCCTCAGTCGTAGCGGGGAATTCCGCCTCGACCTCTTCTATCGCCTCAGCGCCTTTGTCATCAACTCCCCGCCGCTGCGCGAACGTCGCAACGACATCCCGTTCCTGGTCGACCATTTCATTCGCAATCACGACTTCTCCCGCCGAATCAACAAAACCGTCTCCAGCGAGGCGATGCGCAAGCTGATCGAGTACGACTGGCCCGGGAATATTCGCGAGCTTAAGAACGTGGTCGAGCGGGCCATCATCCTGTCTCGGGACAAGAAACGGATCAAACCCGAGCACCTGACCTTCAGCGGTTTGACCAGCGCGGCCACGGCGGCGGTCTACCTCTCCTTCGATCATGATCCCACCTTCGAGGAGATCGAGGCCCGTTACCTGAGGATGCAGTTGGAAAAGCACTCGGGACATCGGGCCAAGGTGGCGGAGATCCTGGGCATCAGCGAACGCAGCGTCTATCGGCTGATCCAACGCTACCAACTGACCCACGTCGCCTAACGCGCACCCGCCGGCCGCGCCCCTGTCAGCCTGAACCGCGGGGACGCCCGGTCGAGTCCAGGAAAACCCCTGGGGAGAAACTATTTTAGCAATTCGTTAGTAAGTATCCCCCGGCAAAGCCGGGGGATGGTTACCCAAAATCAAGCAGCTAATCGTGAATAAGGGCTCGGTCCGCGGTATAATCAAGTTGTGCAAGCCAATGATTATCCAGCGAATAGAGCCCCTATTCGATGTCTGTCTTACCCAGCCTGGTACGCGATTTCCAATTCCTTTTTCCCCTCACCGACCACGGCCAGGAGCCCTTTCGGTGGTTTATCCTGCGCTCCAGGCGATCCT
>JAEHCY010000013.1 GCA_016880695.1 Chromatiaceae bacterium
ATCATCTGATGTTGGCGCTACTGATTCTGATCGCGACCAGCGGGCTGGTGATGAAGTTTGTCGTCCACACCGATGTGGTCGCCGTCAAGAATTTCTTCCAGGGGCTGATGAGCTTCTCCTGGAGCCCCTTGCCTGCTGATCCGGTGCTGTTGGTGCACCTCACGCTGGTGGCCGCGCTGATGATCGTCTTCCCTTTCAGCAAGCTACTGCATGCCCCGGGGTTGTTCTTCAGTCCAACCCGCAACCAGGCGGACAACCCGCGCGAGCGCCGGCATCTTGCCCCCTGGGCGCGCCAGCTCGAGCAGGGCTAGGGGTCCGAGCCCCCCGTCAAGTGCTGACGCCGTAACCCGTAGCTCTAGAGGTTGACCCATGGCCAAGGCAACGTTCGTCATTCCTCAACTCCAGGAATATGCCGAGGTGCCTGCGCTCGTGCCGGCCACGATGGCGCACAGCCGGCCGTTCGTCTCGAAACCGGATTTCCAGCAGCCCCTGGGTTACCCCGGCGAGCTGGTCGAGGGGTGGGAGGAGAAGGCCATCGCCAAGATGGAAGAGCTCCTGGGAAAGTATCGCTCGCTCCAGGTTTACCTCGACTCCTGTGTCAAGTGCGGTAGTTGCACCGACAAGTGCCATTACTTCCTGGGTACGGCCGACCCGAAGAACATGCCGGTTGCCCGGCAGGATCTGCTTCGCAAGGTCTATCGTCGCTATTTCACCCTGGCGGGTAGGTTCTTTCCCAAGCTGGTGGGGGCCGCCGATCTGACCAGGGAAGTGCTCGATGATTGGTACAGCTACTTCCACCAGTGCTCCCAGTGCCGACGCTGCTCCGTCTTCTGCCCCTACGGGATCGATACGGCCGAGATCTCCATGGCGGCGCGGGAGATCATGGACAGCATCGGCATGGGACAGAAGTACTGTAACGAGATCATCGGTAAGGTCTACAAGATCGGCAACAACCTCGGCCTCCCGGGTCCGGCCCTAGGGGATACCCTCGAGGGCCTGGAGGAGGATGTCTACGACGATACCGGGGTACGGGTCCGTTACCCTCTCGATGTGGTCGGCGCCGAGATTCTCCTGGTTACCCCGTCTGCCGACTTTTTCGCCGAGCCCCATGTGGACGGACTCATCGGCTATGGCAAGGTGTTCCACGAGGCTGGGGTCAGTTGGACCGTGAGCTCCTATGCCTCCGAGGCGGCCAACTTCGGCATGTTCATCGGCTCCTACGAGAACATGCGCCGGATCGCCCAGCGCATCCGCAAGGCCGCCCTTGATCTCAAGGTCAAGCGTATCGTGTTCGGCGAATGTGGGCACGCCTGGCGTGTGGCCTACAGCTTTCTCAATACCCTCGCCGGACCCTTTGATTTCCTCGATCCCCGTTATCCGGTTCCGCAGCACATCTGCGAGTTCACTTGGGAGTTGATCGAGCAGGGCAAACTCCAGTTCAACAAGTCCGAAAACGACGACATGGTGGTGACCTACCACGACTCCTGCAACGTGGCTCGCGCCTCCCGCATGGGCACCGCGCCCGGGGGGCAGTTCGAAATCCCGCGCAACATCCTCAAGGCGGTATGCAACCACTATGTCGACATGGCCGAGGAGACCATTCGCGAGCGCACCTTCTGCTGCGGCGGCGGTGGCGGACTGCTCACCGACGATCTCATCGAACTGCGTGTGAAGGGTGCCAAACCCCGTGTCGAGGCCCTCAACCAAGTGATTGAGGAGAAGGGTGTCACCCACATGGCAGCCATCTGCGCGATCTGCAAGAGCCAGTTCACCAAAGTGCTGCCGTTCTACGGGCTGGACATGAACCAGATCGTGAGCCTGCACCAGTTGGTGTCCAAGGCTATCGTCCTCACCCGCCTGACCGACGACGAAGACGAGGAGGACGAAGACGAGGATGAGAGCGAAGACGAAGATACAGACGCGGCCGAGAATGACGATGCCTAAAGGCGCACCCGAGCCTCCGGCGAAACGCCGACCGAATTGAGAACGATCAAAAGGTTTGACTGGTAAGGAGAATTATGTATGGCCACTCCTAGCGAAGAGATGAATACCAAGCTGACTTGGCGCCGTTTTCGCGATGGCGACACCGAGTGGAACAAGCTCACCGATAAGATCTTCGTCCAGGACACCTCCCATAAGTGTCCCACCTATGTCCACAAGACCCCTCCGTGCCAGGGCAGTTGTCCCTCCGGTGAGGATATCCGGGGTTGGTTGGCCATCGTCCGCCAGCAGGAGAAGCCGCCGGTCGGTATGGATTGGAAGGAGTATGCCTTCCGCCGATTGACCGATGCCAATCCATTTCCGGCCATGATGGGCCGCGTCTGCCCGGCCCCCTGCCAGGACGGCTGTAATCGCAACGAGGTCGAGGACTTCGTGGGCATCAACTCGGTGGAGCAGTTCATTGGCGACAACGCCATTGCCTCAGGCTATGGATTCACGCCAGGCCCCGACAGCGGCAAGAAGGTCGCCATCGTCGGGGGTGGTCCCGCCGGTTTGGCGGCGGCCTACCAGCTTCGGCAACTCGGCCACGCCTGCACCATCTTCGAGGCCAATGATGGGCTCGGGGGCATGTTCCGCTACGGTATTCCGGGCTACCGGGTGCCCCGCGACAAGCTCGATGCGGAGATTGGGCGCATCCTTGACATGGGCCAGATCGAGGTACGGGCGAAGACCCGTGTGGGTCAGGACATCAGCGTCGAAGACGTCGAGCGCGAGTTCGATGCCATACTATGGGCCCTCGGTTGTCAGAGCGGCCGCGGTCTGCCGGTTCCCGGTTGGGCGAATACCTCAAACTGTGTCAGCGGCGTTGCCTTCCTCAAGGCGTTCAACGAGGGCCGCATGAAGGTCACCGCCCAGAAGGTCGTGTGCGTGGGCGGTGGTGATACCTCCATTGACGTGGTCTCAGTCGCGCGCCGGCTCGGGCACATCCAGAACACCAATCCCGCCGATCTCCCCGAGACCGTGATCCACGACGGTTACGTGGCCCATGACACGGCGGTGACCGCGGCCGCAGACGGTGCCGAGGTGACCCTCACCTCGCTGTTTCCGCGCAAGGAGATGATGGCCTCTGAGCACGAGGTCCATGATGCGCTCACCGAGGGTATCACCATCCTCGACGGCGTCATGCCGCTGGAGGTGCTCAAGGGTGAGGATGGCCGGGCCGTGGCACTCAAGGTGTGCGACTGCACCATGGACGGGATGCGTCCGATCCCCAAGGAGGGGACCGAGCGGGTGCTCGAGGCCGACCTCATCGTTGCCGCCATCGGCCAGGGAGGCGATCTCACTGGTCTGGAGGCTCTTGATAACGGCCGTGGCTTGATCAACGCGGACAAGTTTTATCAGGTCCCCAATCGGCCGGGTCACTTCGTCGCCGGTGACATCATCCGACCTCATCTGCTGACCACCGCCATCGGTCAGGCTTGGATCGCGGCCGACTCCATCGACGCCTATGTCCGCCAGGCCGAGAACAAGCGCCGCCCGAAGGTTGACGTTCACCACTTCGATTTGCTCAAGAAGATGGAAGAGGTCCGGCTCGCCCCCGAACAATTTGCAGTGGAGGCAAGGGGAGATCTGCGCGGGACCTCCGATGGTAACTGGGCGGTGCACAATTACGAGGATCGCTCGGCAGCGGAGATCATTCCCCATGACGAGCTGTTTCTCGCGCACTTCGGCTTCCATGCCCGCAACAAGCGCGAGGAGGTTGTTCCCACGGCCGAGGAGGTATTGGGTCATTTTCAGGAGCGCGTGATCGGGTTGAACACCGAGCAGGCGATCGACGAGGCCAAGCGCTGCATGAGCTGTGGCATGTGCTTCGAATGCGACAACTGCGTCATCTTCTGTCCGCAGACAGCGGTTTATCGGGTGGACAAGGCTAGCCGGACCACCGGGCGCTATGTGGCCACCGACTACGCGAAATGCATCGGCTGCCATATTTGTGCGGAGGTGTGCCCCACCGGCTACATCAAGATGGGGCTCGGAGAGTAACGGAGCGGGAGACGGCGATGGGTAGTGCCCTGCGAAGCGGTGGCCTCATCTCGATCGGATTGGCCGGGGCGTTGATCGCTCTGGTCGCCCATGGAGCCAGCGGCAACTTTGTTGTGCCGGGCTCGCAGGCCGCTGGCCTCAAGAGTTGCGTGGAGCCCACCGACTTTATGCGGCGCAATCACATGGAGGTGATTCGGCATCAACGCGATGCAACCGTCCATCAAGGAATCCGTTCGACCAAGCATAGCCTCAAGGACTGTGTTGCCTGTCATGTGAGCAAGGGGGGTGAGCAGAGCTTCTCCCCTGTCAATGGGATAAACCAGTTTTGTGGGGCTTGCCACGCCTTTGCGGCCGTCGATCTCGACTGCTTCCAGTGTCATGCCAGGGTTCCCGATGGCAAGGGGTGGGGCACGGGAGCGAAGGAGGGTAGCGCCGCTGGCGCTTGGGCGATACCGGCAGGTTCTCCGCCGGAGGGAGGGCGGTGAGCATGAAAACGCCAGGCGACAAGATCGATCGACAACGGCGGGGGTTCGTCGGTGCGCTTGCCGGGGTGACTGCGGCAACCCTCGCCCCGGGGGTCGTCCTTCACACAGTGGCAGCGACCTCGCCACGATCGGAGGCGGTGACCAGCGCCGTGCGCTGGGGGATGCTGATCGACACGGCGAAATGCGCCAATGGTTGCTCTGCCTGTGTCAGCGCCTGCGACAAAGAGAATGGCCTCAACCTGCAGGTTAAACCTCAGGGTGAGGACGAGGCGAAGTGGGATCGGCAGCGCTCGGTGTGGATCCGCAAGGTCAAGTTGCAGGACGAGCTTACCGGCAAGGTGAGCAATCTGCCAATGCTGTGCCAGCACTGCGAGTATCCCCCCTGCGTGGACGTTTGTCCGACGGGGGCCTCGTTCAAGCGAGCCGACGGCATTGTGATGGTGGACCGCCATACCTGCATCGGATGCCGCTACTGCATGATGGCTTGCCCCTACAAGGCGCGCTCGTTCATTCACGAGGTGGTGGAGGAAAAGCTCACCCGGGTTCCCAGGGGGAAGGGGTGTGTGGAGAGCTGTAATCTCTGCGCGCATCGTCTGGACCATGGCGACATCAGTACGGCCTGTGCCGATGCCTGTGCGGCCCAGGGGCACCGCGCGATTGTCTTCGGTGACCTCAAAGACCCCAACAGTCCTGTCGCGAAGGCCCTGGCCAGTCTGCCGAGCCGGCAGATCCGCAGCGACCTCGATCTCAACACCGGTGTCCGCTACAGCGGAATCTGACGAGCAGGAGGACCCTGGATGAAGAAGATCCTGTATCGCGAGTGGCGCATTGAGGGATCCCGTTACTGGGGCCTGCTGGGGGCGCTGGCCTCAGTCACCGGTATCGGCGCATTGGCGGCCCTGTACATGGAGCATGAGGGGCACTGGGTCACGGGGATGACCAATCAGATTGTTTGGGGTATTCCCCACGTCTTCGCCGTATTCCTCATCGTGGCCGCATCCGGGGCGCTGAATGTGGCTTCCATCGGTACCGTCTTTGGTCGGACCCCTTACAAGCCCTTGGCCCGACTCTCAGGGCTGCTGGCGGTGGCGTTGCTGGTGGGTGGGCTGCTGGTGCTGGTGCTCGACCTGGGTCGCCCCGACCGCCTCATCGTGGCGATGACTCATTACAACTTCAAGTCCATCTTCGCGTGGAATATCTTTCTCTATACCGGTTTCATGGTGATTGTCATCGCCTATCTGTGGACGATGGCGGAGCGCACAGTCAACCACCTGTCCAAGCCCGTCGGCTATTTCGCCTTCGTCTGGCGCTTGGCACTGACCACCGGTACCGGTTCCATCTTCGGCTTTCTGGTGGCGCGGCAAGGCTATGACTCGGCACTCCTGGCACCCTTGTTCGTGGTGCTGTCGTTCAGCCTTGGCTTGGCCATCTATCTGTTGGTCCTGATGTATAGCTTCCGGATGGAGCAGCGGCCGCTGGGTGATGTTCTGTTTCAGCGCATGAAGAACCTACTCGGCGTGTTTCTCTCAGCGGTGCTCTATTTCACGCTGGTGTATCACCTCACCAAGCTCTACGGCACCAAGTACCAGGGTTTCGAGTCATTCATCCTCGTCCATGGAGGTATCTATAGCCTCTTGTTCTGGGTTGGCTGGATCCTGGTGGGTAACCTCATTCCCATGGGCATCGTCTATCATCCGGTTCTCGGCCGGTCCCGTGCTTGGGTTGCGGGGGCCTGTGGTCTGGTTATCGTGGGAGGTCTGGCGACGATGTACGTGATCATCATCGGCACCCAGGCCTATCCGTTGGAGATGTTCCCCGGCCAGACCATCCTCGAGAGCGGCTTCTATGACGGTGTCGAGGGTCGGGCGGCGGGCTACACACCCAGTATCCCCGAGTTTCTGCTCGGCCTGGGGGGTGTCGGGGTGGCACTCTTGATCACTGCGGTGGGGGTGCGTGTGCTGCAGTTTTTGCCCGAGTCCCTGGCGGACCAGATGATCGATCCGCATGCCAAGGCCTGATTCCCAGGCCTCAAGGCGGGTTCCGACCACCAATGGGGCGGCCTTTGGTGCCGCCCCAGTGCATCTCTAAGGTTGAGTATTCGGCGCAGCGGGGATAGGGGCTGACGCCTGCCGCTCATGTCCCATCTCTTGATCTCGGCCGCCCACAAGTCTTCGGGGAAGACAACGCTCAGCATTGGGATCTGTGCCGAGCTGCGCCATCGCGGCTTGAGCGTCCAGGCGTTCAAGAAGGGACCCGACTATATCGATCCGCTCTGGCTGGGCAGTGCCTGCGAACGTCCCTGCTACAACCTCGACTTCTACACCCAGACACAGGACGAGATCCGCGCTTTATTCGCCGAGCGGGCCCGCTGTGCCGATATCGGCCTCATCGAGGGCAACAAGGGGCTCCACGATGGTTTCGACCTCGATGGCAGCACCAGCAACGCTGCCTTGGCAACCCTGCTTGGTGCGCCCGTGGTACTGGTGATTGACAGCCAGGGTATGACGCGCGGTGTTGCGCCGCTGGTCCTGGGATTTCAGGCGTTTGATCCGAAGGTTCGCATCGCCGGGGTAATCCTCAACAAGGTCTCCGGACCGCGCCATGAGGGAAAGCTCAGGCAGGTGCTGGAGTACTACACCGGCGTGCCAGTGCTCGGTGCGGTTCATCGCAGCGCCGAGCTGGAGATCGTTGAGCGCCATCTGGGCCTGATCCCGAGCAATGAGGAGACCAGGGCGGCGGAGAAGATCGAGCAAATCCGCCGGCGTGTGGCGAGCGAGGTGGATCTTGACCGCCTTTTGGGGGTGGCGGGGATGGCGGCCCCAGTCCCCAGCGGTTTAGCCACGCCACCAAAACCGGCGAGGCGGGTGGGGCCGGATGTGCGCATCGGTATCGCCAGGGATGCGGCGTTCGGCTTCTATTACGCCGGGGATCTCGATGCCTTCGAGCAGGCCGGCGCTGAGCTGGTCCCGTTCAGCCCAGTTGGGGATACGCGCTTGCCCGAGGTGGACGCGCTGTTTCTTGGGGGCGGATTTCCGGAGTCGCGCATGCGTGAGCTCGAGGCCAATGCCGCGATGCGCGCCGAGGTGCGCCGATTCATCGACGGCGGCGGTGCTGTCTACGCCGAATGTGGCGGGTTGATGTATCTCTCCCGGCGTATCCAGTGGCGGGGGGAAGCCCGCGCGATGGTCGGGGCCATCGCCGCCGATGCCGTGATGCACGCGGAGCCCCAGGGGCGCGGTTATGTCCGACTGCGGGAGACGGCGGCCTTCCCCTGGCCGAATCCAGCACCGCCGGGGGGCGAGGTCTATGCCCACGAGTTCCATTACTCACGCCTGGTAGGTCTCGACGCCGGACTCACCTTCGGTTATGAGGTGCTGCGTGGGGACGGTCTGGATGGGCGCCATGACGGCCTGATCCAAAACAACCTCCTGGCGTCGTACACTCACTTGCGCAACGTCGCCGCTAATCCCTGGGCAGGGCGGTTCGTGGGGTTCATTCGCGGCCTGCGCGATCAGGTCGACCGGGATCAACGGCGAGCGACGGCAGGATGACGGACCTGGTTGCCAACAGAAAGCACGAGAGAGGGGTGAGTCTATGTTTAGGATGACCGGTCAAGCCGCCGATCAGGTGCGCAAGGCAGCCCAGCAGAGTGGGGCCGGGGGGATGGCGCTGCGGCTCGCGGCCCATCAACAGCCTGGAGGGGCCATTGATTACCGCATGGGCTTCGACGAAGCCAGCGATGAGGATATCCGCTTCACCAGCGAAGGGGTGGAGGTTCTGATGACCCCCGAGGACGCAGCGCTGCTGAATGAGGCCGTTATGGACTTCGTTGAGATGCAGCCGGGCGAGTTTCAATTCATCTTCTTGAACCCAAGAGATGCCCACTATACGCCGCCGACCGAATAGCGCCGTGACCCTCCTCGCAGACGGGAGAGTGGTGGGTGGGGCGGACCCGTACTGCTCGCGGGCCAATCGCGGATGCTGATATCCCAGGGTGGAGCTTAGCCCCGAGGATGCCCTGCGGCTGAACGTCTTGCTGGCGAACAAGCCGCTTGCTGTCCGCATCGACGAATCGAACCTGGTGGTCTTTGGCCTCTCGGGGCAGGGTGAGGTCCGGGTGGCGCTCAATCCCCTGGGTCGCCCGGAGATCTATCTGCGCAAGGTACGTGAGCTTCTTTCTGGTTACGTTCTTGGCTCGCCGGGGGGCTACCCGGTCTACCTCCGGCGCTGGACTCGCATGGGGCAGATGCGCGATGAGAGCCTGGCGCAGTTGCTCCTGCTCGGCGAGCCCGAGGCGGTGGTCGCCGCTGCCTGCTCGCCGGGGCTCACCAATGAGCTGGCACGCCGTGCCTGGTGGGCGATGGAGGATGCCGAGAGCGCTCGCCAGATGCTGGCCAATCCCGCCGTGGTGTGCGGAAGCATGGGCCCGGTACTGGCGGCTTACCTGGTCGACTACCTGCCCTTCGAGACCGAGCCCGAGAAGATGATCGAGACGGTCCGGTTGGTGCTCCAGCCCGGACTCATCGATGCTGTGGTGCGTAGTGACCTGTGGCAGAAGGCGGCGCGGCGCCAGGCCTATCTGGTAGGGTTCTTGGCCGCGGACCCTGATGACCTGCCGGAGTCAGCGCCAAACCGGTCCGACGCACCGCGCTATCAGGCTCGCCTGGCAGCCCTCGCCGGGTCGGGAAACCCCTTCGCGAGCCTGCTGGAAAGGGTGCTTTCTGGACGGGGGCAAGTTTTCGTCCAGACCGTCCAACAGGTGCTCAAGAAGCCGCCGACCCAGGAGGTGGTCACCGCCATCCTGGAACTGATCAGCAGCTACTTTCGTGTTTTTCGACCTGAAGGGCACCCCGATCAACGCATCGAAGACTTGGTAGCGGAAGCGCCGGTGTTCTGTCAGCTCGGGTGTGCCCCCGAGGCGCTGGCGCAGTGCCTGGCAGCGATGCCGGAGCTGTCCGCAGAGGTTCGTGCCATGCGCGTGCTGTCCGGCCTCGGTTACGGCGTACTGAGGCCGGCACTGAGCTCCGCCACCGTCATGGGCAGCCTGATGCGGCGGAAGCTCGAGCCGGTGCTGCAGCCGATTTCTGCCCAGCTCGCCGTGCTGGTGTGCCCGCGATGAAGGCCCTCTGCCAACCAAGGCCGGGGATGCGCGGTAGGCCGCGGATCGAGACGGCCACGGCCGGAATTCAGCGTTAGCGGCGCCGGCGTTCCCGGAAGGGTTGGCGGCCCCGATAGGCGGCAATCTGTTGGATGATTGGCGCAAATGGC
>JAEHCY010000122.1 GCA_016880695.1 Chromatiaceae bacterium
CAACTCGCCCTGACGGCGCAGGGTGTCGGCGGAGTCGATAAAGGCGCGGCTGAGATCCACGCCCAGCACCCTCCCGGTATTCACGCGCTAGTTCGAAGCTGGCCCGGCCCACCGCGCAGCCAACATCCAAGGCCGTTCCGATCGGTACGCCGTACTCGCGGGCGGCGTCGAGCAGCCAGCGGGCGCAACGGACCGGGAATTCCACCGCATCGCGCGGCCCGAAGGGATAGGGCATCTGCTCCTCGGCCGCGCCGTAGTGCAGCAGCAGGTATTCGTTCAGGATTTGAGGGTCTTCGTACACCTGGCTCGACGATCCGGCTCGATCCAGCCGCACCGCGCCGCCGTCGCCGTCGCTTCGCACCAGCCGGAAGCCGGCGTGCTGGAAGAAATGCGGGCGGAAGTGGAAACGCGACCAGATGCTCGCTTCGTCGCCGGTGGATGCCCAGGATCCGCCCTGAATCATCTGGTGCTGGCCATCGTAGCAGGGCGTGCTGAAGTCGTCGTAATAGGGGTGGACCCGGGCGCCGGGCAGCGGATTGAAATGGTCTTCCAGCCACTGCCAGACGTTGCCGAACACGTCGTGAAAGCCGGCCTCGGTCGGTTGGCCGGCATCGACCGGACTGGAGGAACCCTGCGCGAGATTGAGATTCCAGCCGCATTCCCGTCCCAGGGCGGCGCCGTCGAATTGCATCACCGGGTCGCTTTCGACCCCGACCGATGCTGCCGCGCGTTGCCGGGCGCCGCGTAGCGCCTGATGCTCGGCCTCGCTGGGGAGTCGATAGGTCGCGCCTTCCTGCTCGGCGCGCCAGGTGCAGTAGGCTTTCGCCTCGTGGTAATTAACCTCCACCGGCCAATCCCAGGGTATGGTGACCACTTCGAACAGGGTCCTCAGCTTGTACCGGTGCAGGCCGGCGGGACCGTCCAACACCCAGAACGTCGGCCATTTGAGGTTGCGGAAGGAGCGCCACGCCCAGCCGGTTTCCGACCAATAACGTTGCTCGCGATAGCCGCCCGCGACGACGAACGCATGAAATTCACCGTTACTGACAAGATAGCGGCTGGCGTGAAACGGCCGCACAGTCGTCTCGCGCCGGCCGTATTCGTTGTCCCAGCCGTAGGAAGGCCAGGCGAGCGGTTTTCCGAGCACGACCATTTGCCCCGGCACACCGATCAAGTCATTGGCCGGAGAGTTATGACTGACGCGAGGCGGACAACTCTCAACCCTTTGTTCTACCGACGGATGCAGCCTCGGCCATTGCGCCGGGCGCTGGACCAGATTCAGCGGCAATTCGTGGATCAGCACCGAGGAGGTTTCCAGGTGAATCCGCTCGTGCTCGAAGCCCATGAACAGCGCCCACAACGGATGTTGCTGGGTGATGGGCGCATGGCCGGACCCCAGGTCGGGATGGGTTTCGATCACCCCCCGCACGGTGCGATAGACCTGCTGGCGATAAGCGTGGGCCTCCTGGATGCGCGGCCAGAGCATGTCGTTCTTGGACAGATCGTCCCAGCGCATCTCGTCCACACCCGTCTCGAACAACTGCTCGAAATACGGATTCAGAGGCTTGTCGATCAACCCGGCCACCCGCAGCTTATTGATGTACAGCGCCGGCGGATGCCCGTAATAAAAAATCATCGGGTGGCGCAAGTGATGATAGGGCGGACGGAAAAAGGCTTCCTCGCCCTTGAGTCCCGAAAACAGCACCTCGGTCAAAGTCCAGGTATTGTCGAAGTAATCCAACGTCTGCTGTCGGGTACAGGTCGCCAGATTCGGCAACGGCAGCGAGGTCAGCGTACCCTCCGGCCGCAGACCAGGGCAGTCTTGCGGAGTCCGGCCCGTCCACCACCACGCGGGACGGGGCCCGGTCAGTTGGCTATCCAGCTCGTGACGCAGGTTGTTGCGCCAGGGTTCCCTCGGGTTGTCCGTGGCCGCGGTGACAAGCGGTGGGGTCATTGATCGCTCCTGTCGGATCCAGCGCGGGTGGCAACAAGCTACCGCCCGAGCCTTATTTGGGCAACCGGGTTACCCGCGGTTTTTCTCAGCCGTGAACGCCCGAGACTCCCCGGGCACTAACGCCGCCCCGCTTGGCCGCAAGCGCACGGCGTTTTTGCAAGAACGCCTGGGCCGACTTAGTGGCGGTGAAAAGCTCCAGGCGCTCCTCCTCCCCCTGCCCAACCGGGACCATCGCCAGGTCAGAACAGTCCGTGGGAACCGGCTCGGCCATCACCCGATCCAGGATACGCCGGTAGCGGCGGTGCATGGCAAATGCGCCGCCGTACTTGGTCAGGAATTCCCAGACCAGCCTGGGATAGAAGACGAAGGGGGCCTCGACGGCGAGCCCCGGGCGGCGCTGACGACGTGCCTTGCGCCGAAGTAGGCCGCCCTCCAGGGGATGCAGCCGCTCGTAGACGACGGGGGCGTGGAAGGCGAAGAGCTTCCCCATCATCTCCTTGGCGTCGTAGCCCCAGAGGCGGGCACGCCGCAGGACCGTGGCGACGTGCTCGTCGGTGTAGTAGAGGTCCCACACCTCACGGTAGATCCCCTCCCATTGCTCCTTGCTCATGCGGGGATGGGCCATAGTGACATGCTGGGTGTCGTAGTTATTCATGTCCGGGTCGAGCGCCGCCCCGACCCGCACCAGCCCCTGGTGATCCTGGGAGCCCGGCAGCGGGGTCAGGATGAAAAACTCCATGATGTCGATTGGGAGCTCGCGCTTGATGATCTCGATGTCGCGGCGGATGCTCTCCGGGGTGTCGTTGGGAAAGCCGATGATGTAGCCGGCGTAGGTCAGCACCCCGGCACCGTGCCAGGCCTGAAGGAGGGCGCGGTAGTCGGTGATCTTATTCTGGCCCTTCTGGGCCGACTTTAGGGCGTCGGGGTCGATGCTCTCCATGCCGATGAAGACGCGGGTGACGCCCGCCTGCCCGGCCTTTTCGATGAAGCGCGGGATGCGATAACACTGGGTATCGGCCTGGATCGTCAGGCGGATGGGCAGTCCCGACCCGCGCAGATCGATCAGGCGGTCGAATATGCCCTCCCAGTTGCGGTTGCGCGCGAAGTTGTCGTCGGTGATGAAGAAGTTGCGCACGCCGTCGGCGGCATTGACGCGCACCAGGGCTTCGACGTCGTCGGGCGTGCGATGGCGCGACTTGTGCCCCTGCACGTTGATGATGGTGCAGAAGCTGCACTGATAGGGACAGCCCCGCCCAGCGTCGAAGCTCGTGCGCCGGCCCATGGTCAGGCGCACCCGGTCCGGGGGGAGGTAGGGGGTGGGGGTGCCAGAGAGGTCGGGCAGGTCGTCGAGATAGTTGTAGATCGGCTTGAGCCCGCCGTTGCCGACGTCATGCAGGAGGGCCTCGAGCCTCCCCTCCAGCTCGCCGGCGAAGAGGCTGACACCAAGATCAAGGGCGTCCTGGAGCCCAGCCGGTAGCCCCTCGAGCATCGCCAGGCACCCGCTCACATGAAAGCCCCCGATCACCACCGGCAGATCGGCGGCACGAAACTCCCGCGCGATATCCAAAGCGCGCGGGTATTGGTTCGACTGCACCCCCACCAGGCCCACCAGGGCCCGACCGCCGGCACGGCGGATCTGACGGATAAGCCGCTGCGGGCGGACCCGGGTATTGGTCTCGTCCATCGCCTGGACGCGGATCTCGACGGTCTCGCCGAGCACCCGGCGCCGAGCGCAGTCGAGGGCGATGGCGTACACGGAGGCGAGGCTGTTGGATGGCAGCGAAGAGCGCCACCACTGGATCACGTAGCCCTCGTCGTCGTAGTGGGAAGGCTTGATCAGGAGGAGCTGAAAGGGGTCCTGCGCGGTCGAGTATGTTGACATAGGTACTCGGAGTAGTACGCTCGGCCGAGGGGCCGCGTCTGGCAGAGAGTATGTCAGACACTCCGGTGCTGGGGATAGGATCCGCTGATCCGCGTCGAGCCCGCACAGGGCGAGCCAAGCGCACATCGCACACTGGGATGCGCCGCATCCCGCCGGGCGCCGATCCCGCCCCCGAGTTACGGGAGATCGCGGACTGGTTGGAGGCACCTACTGCGCCGTCAGTCTTACGCTGCGCTGGTTGCCAGCCGGTGGCGAGGGAGAGACCCGCAGCGCGTCGTCGGCCCAAAGGCATGGCCAACGGTGTCTGGCTAAGCTCATAGCTAGGCCACCAACAGAGGCCTTAGCTCGCGCTCATAGAGCCCTGGGGAGGCGCTCTTGAGGAAACAGTGTTTGAAGAAGCGCAAGACCTGGCGACTGACCTTGGCGGTATAGCGAAACAACGGGGCCGTCCCCTCGGGACGATCGGTGCCATCGGGGTGGTCGAGCTTGGCCTTCTGGCGC
>JAEHCY010000123.1 GCA_016880695.1 Chromatiaceae bacterium
AGGGTCTCATCGGCGACTGGGCTTCCAAGCTCCTCGATCCGGCGGACCCGAGCGTCGAGCTCTTCATACTCGCGCATCAGGGCCGCAAACCGATCATTGTCCTGGCGTAATGCCTCGATCCTGCCCGCCAGTTCGGGGAACTCATGCGTCAAATCGTGCGGTTCTCCAAGCATCGGTCTCTACCTCGCTATCTTGTGTGACACTTACATCCGCGGCTCAAGGGCCGACGCGTGGGTTTAGGTCTCCGCGCGGGCCAAAGGGGGGACCCTGTCCGGCAACCGGCGGAGAGCACCTGCCCCAAGCCGATTCGCCAGCATGCCTCAGGCGCTGGGCGATGCGTTGACGAAGGTGACTCCACGTCGGGCACTAAGAGCTACTTGGTGCCGGCGTCCAGGCGCTTGACGACCTCCGGGGTGAGGTCGACGGAGTCGTCCACGTAGATCAGGCCACTCTCACTGCGTTCGAACACGATGTTGACCTTCTTGTCCTTGGCCACCTTGTTTACGATCTCCTTGGCCGGCTCGATGACGGTCTTGAGGAGATCCACGCGCTTGGCGTTCATCTTCTCCTGCGCCTCGTTGGCGAACTGCTGCAGATCCGAGACCTGATTCTTGATCTCGCGCTGCTTCTTGATGCGCTGCTCCTCGCTCATCGTGGCCTGATCGCGTGCGAAATCCTCCTGAGCCTTCTTGATGGTCGCTTCGCGCTTCTCTATCTCCTTCTTCTCACCGGAGACCGCCTGCTCGAATTTCTTCTGGACCTCCTTCCCCTTTTTACTATCGTCGAGCACCTTCTGCATGCTGACAATTCCGATCGAAACCTCCGCAGCCTCGGTCGCCGCCAAGGGTGCGATAAGGGATGCGGCCATCAGGCCAATCAACGGGTATTTCATTAGGACCATATCCTCTTAGGTTAGCAAAGTTCGCAATGATACCGCGTCAGCCGCCGCGGGCCAGCTAGAGAATCGTGCAAGGCTCGTGTCTTGGATGCGCGGTTAGTGATCCCCGGTGATGGGGACAAAGCGGACGGGCAGCACCTCACGCGGCCTGAGGGTGCCGTCGTTGTCCTTCTCCAATACGATCAGCCGTTGCACCTGGAAGACGGCGCCCACGGGCATGACCAGCCGCCCACCGGTCTTGAGCTGTTCGACCAGCGGTTGGGGGATGTGATCGCCCGCGGCGGTGACCACGATGGCGTCGAAGGGAGCCGCCTCCGGCCAGCCGAGGTAACCATCCCCCAACCGTACCCGGACCCGGTCGTAGCCAAGATGCTGGAGGGTGCGGCGCGCGCGTTCCGCCAGAGCGGGAATGATCTCGGCGCTGTACACCTCCGCACCCATCTCGGCGAGCACCGCGGCCTGATAGCCCGACCCGGTGCCAAGCTCGAACACCCGATCGCCCGACTTCACCGCGGCGAGATGACTCATGATCGCCACGATGTAGGGCTGTGAGATGGTTTGCCCGTCCCCGATGGGCAGGGGTCGGTCGGCGTAGGCCTCATCGCGCAGCGCGATCGGCACGAACTCGTGCCGAGGCACACGATTCATCGCCTCCAGAACCGCCGGATCCAGCGTGGCGGTGCCGAGGTGATCGCGCGTCTCCTGGACGGCCGTGCGGATTTGCTCGACCATGGCCCCCCGGCGGTCAGATTCGAGGTCGGCATGGCAGCTCATGGCCACCGCGGCAATCGCCACACCGGAGAGGAGGCACAGAGGTGTCTTGCTACTCAGCGGTTTACCCCTCTAATGGATGGTTGACCGTGCTGGCGGCCTGCAGCCGATCGGTCGAGATTACAATAGTGTAGCTGCACACCGCCCTGCGCCGCAGCCTGCATCTGGATGCACTGCCGAACTGCAAGCATGATCCTCCGCATCGCATTGTTTCTGACGCTTCTGATCGTGCGGAGCGTGCCCGCGGCGGTGGCTGAGCCCCTCTGGGTGGAGCAGGACGCCACCAGCGGCCCGCAGGTGCACCTCTACGTCTTTTGGTCGGAGCGTTGTCCCCATTGCCGGGAGGCGCTGCCGTTTGTCGAGGGCCTGGCGTCGGAGTATGCCTGGTTGCGGGTGCACACCTACGAGCTGAGCGCAAGCCTGGACAATGCGGAGCGCTACCGCGCCATGGCCGAAGCCCTTGGTGAGGAGGCGCGTTACGTACCCGGTTTTTTTGTCTGCGGGCGGATGCTCGTGGGGTATGACTCACCCCAGGGCCGGGGGCAAGAGCTGCGGGACCTGGCTTTGGGGTGCCGCACGGGTCGGGTGGCCTTGCTGTCGGCCCCAGAGGCGATGCCACTGGGCGAGGAGCCTCTGCGCCTGCCCTGGGTGGGGGAGGTCAGGCCCGAGGCGGTGGACTTGCCACTGTTTACCCTGGTCGTCGCCGGCCTCGACGCCTTTAACCCCTGTGCCTTCTTTGTCCTGCTGTTTCTTCTCAGCCTGGTCATACACGCCCGCAGCCGGGCACGCATGCTCCTCGTGGGCGGCATCTTTGTGCTGATCTCCGGCCTGGTCTATTTCTTGTTCATGGCCGCCTGGCTGAACCTGTTTCTGGTGGTTGGGAGCACACCGCTGGTGACTGCGCTCGCGGGGGTTGTTGCCCTCCTGATCGGTGCGCTTAATACCAAGGACTTCTTTCTGTTCCGTCAGGGACCCACGCTCTCGATACCCGAAGGGGCAAAACCCGGGCTGTTCCTGCGCATGCGGGCTCTGGTGGCGGCGGACAGTCTGGTGACCCTGCTAGCGGGCACCGTAGCGCTGGCGGTGGTGGCCAACAGCTATGAGCTCCTGTGCACGGCTGGTTTTCCGATGCTCTACACCCGGGCCTTGACCCTGCGGGCGCTAACCCCCGCCGAGCATTATGCCTACCTGGCCCTCTACAACCTCATCTATGTGCTTCCGCTCCTGGCCATCGTCGGGGCGTTCACCCTCACCCTGGGCGCGCGCAGGCTCACCGAGCGCCAGGGGCGGTTGCTCAAGCTGCTCTCGGGTTCGATGATGCTGGAGCTGGGAGCGGTGCTGCTGCTCTGGCCAGAGCGAATGACCGAGCTCTGGGTCGGCATCGCCCTGTTGGCCCTCGCCCTGGTCCTGACCGGGATCGGGCGCTGGTGGCTCTCTCAGGGCGATGGCGGTGGCCAGGGCGGCCGCGGGGCTACTTCCTGAACAGGGCCTCCGCCACCGCGCGCAGCTCATCGACGGGGCTTCGCTGTGGGTCGGCCGACGGATGCTCGTGGGGGTCGAAGTGCTCGCAGAAGTTGGCGCGCCCCTTGTCCTTGACCGGTTCCGCCAGGGGCTCGAGGCAGTCGTTGGGCCGGCCGGGGGCGTAGAGCCGGCAGTTGCGACAGACCCGGGTGGACTGGGTGCAGCCGCGGCAGTAGGTCTCGCGCCCGTAGTCGAGCCCGGTCAGGATCTGTCCGCAGCGCCAGCAGTGACCTTGAAAATCGCTCCGCATGGTGGGCTCCCCTTGTTGGACCGCATCCCGCTCCTGATCGCGGCCATCGCGAGTCTGATCGACCTGGCGCCCTATTCTAGCCGGTCTCCTCCCCGGAGAGTGGCCAATGCCTGGGAATGAGGAGAAGCGGGACCGCTTCTTCCCCTCAACCCGAGCGCTGTCATCAGTCGTGGAGTTGGGGGTGGGCGTGCTCCTGCGAGCCCTGGCGATGCCGGTGCCGATGGGCCAGGTTGGCCGCTTCCATGAGCCCAGGATCGCCGAGCGCCTGCTCGATCGGTCCGTCGAACAACAAGTGCCCGCCCGCCCCGAGGATCAGGCAGCGGAAGCCGAGCTCGGCGGCCATGCTCAGGTTGTGGGTGCTGACGATGGCCGTCTGGGGGGTATCCAGGAGGTAATCCACCAGCCAGGCGGCGGCGCGTGGGTCGAGATTAGCGGTGGGCTCATCGAGTAGGAGGAGTAAGGGGTCGAGTGCCAGGATGCACGCCAGCGCCACCTTCTGCTTCTCCCCGCCACTGAGCGAATAGGGTGGGCGGTTTCCTTGGTCACCGGCAAGGGTTAGCATTGCGCCGCGCCGCAACCTCAAGCCAAGGGTGATAGAGCGAGATGAGCATCAAGTCGGATCGGTGGATCCGCCGCATGGCGGAGTCCCAGAGGATGATCGAGCCCTTTCTGCCCGAGCAGGTGCGGGAGGTGGCGGGCCAGCGGGTGATTTCCTACGGTACCTCGAGCTACGGTTACGACATCCGCTGCGCCGACGAATTTAAGATCTTCACCAATATCAACTCCGCCATCGTCGATCCAAAGGACTTCGACGCCTCGAGCTTTGTCGACCTGCGCGCCGATGTCTGCATCATCCCGCCCAACTCCTTTGCGCTCGCGCGCACCGTGGAGTATTTCCGCATCCCGCGCAACGTGCTCACCATCTGCCTCGGCAAGAGTACCTATGCCCGCTGCGGCATCATCGTCAACGTTACCCCCCTAGAGCCCGAATGGGAGGGGCACGTGACGCTCGAGTTCTCCAACACCACCACCCTGCCGGCCAAGGTCTACGCCAACGAGGGCGTGGCGCAGATCCTGTTCTTCGAGTCCGACGAGGTGTGCGAGATCTCCTACCGGGATCGGGGCGGCAAGTATCAGGGCCAGCGTGGGGTGACCCTGCCCAAACCCTGAGGGGGGGATCCCCCGCGACTGCCTTGCAGCGGGGAACCGGTCGCCCGGCCGGGTCGATCCGCGGGTCGGATCAGTATCCCGCGGGAGCGGGTGCCTGCCAGGTGATGGGGCGATCGAGCGGTACGCCGTCGAGCAGGGGGACGCCTGCGGCGCCCAGGCGCAGGCGCCCCTCGGCAAACCAGCGCAGCACCTGGGGATAGATGCGGTGCTCCTGGCGGAGGACTCGGGCGGCAAGGGTGTCGGCATCATCCCCCGGCAGCACGGGCACCCGGGCCTGCAGCACCAGTGGGCCGCCGTCGAGTTCCTCGGTGACGAAATGCACGCTCGCCCCATGCACTCTCTCGCC
>JAEHCY010000124.1 GCA_016880695.1 Chromatiaceae bacterium
ACTTTCCTCCAAGGGCCTGCGCGCGCGGGTGCTGGGACAGCCCGTTGATCTGGAGCTCGCAACCCTCGATGAGGCCGGGGAGCGCCTCACCCGGTTGCAGGTGCGCGCGCGGCTCGGACCCGAAACCATCGCGCGGCTTTACCCGAGCCCGGTGTGGCGATGGCTCAAGGGGGAAAGCGCTTGGCGCCTGAGGCTCGACCTGATCCAGCGTTCTGGCGAGCAGCGCAACGGAGCGATCCGCTTTGCCTTGGAGTCGGATCTCCTCGGTTTGCGGGTGGATCTCCCGGCCCCACTGGGCAAGGGCGCGCCGGTCAAGCGCCCCTTGGGCCTCACCGGTGAGCTCTGGCCAGGTTCGGAGCTGCGCCTCGATGGGACCTACGCTGGGTTGTGGACGAGCCTTGCTTGGGCGCGCGGCGCCGATCGGGGGTGGCGTTGGCTGGGTGGCGATGTGGGCTCCGGAAAGCCGGAGGGCGCGGCGAAGCCACGGGAGGGGCTGCGCGTGCGGCTGGACCTCGAGGAGTTGGACCCGGCGGAGTGGGCCCGTTGGTGGACTACGGCCGGGCTGGTCGGCTCGCAGCGCGCGGGGGCGGATCTCTTGCCGCCGCTCGGGTCGTTCGATCTGGGCGTCAAGCAACTCGACCTGGCCGGGGCTCGTTTTCTCAATGTGCGCATCCAACTCGGCGAGACGCAGGGGGCACGCTGGCTCAGTGTGATCTCGCCAGCGATCGAGGGCCGCCTCGAATGGCCGAGAGCGGAGGGCGATCCCCTGGTGGCGACTCTCCAGGCGCTCGACCTCAAGACCCTGCGCAAGCAGAGCGGGGGCGAGGATCGCAAGGCCCCAGCGGGGGCACCGCTCGACCCGCGTGGCCTTCCGCCTTTTACGCTGAAAATCGCCGATCTGCGCTGGGGAGAGGCCCCCATCGGTGCGTTGGAAGCGAAAGCCCGGTCGGGTCCGGAGGGTTTGGAGATCGACACCCTGCGGCTGGAGGGTCCACGGGTGACGGTGAGCGGGACGGCCCGTTGGGCGCAGTCCGCGGCGGGCCAGCAGCGGACCAGCCTCAAGCTCGAGGGAAAGAGCGACGACCTCGGTCAGCTCCTGCGCCACCTGGATTTCGACTCCTCGATCGAACGGGCCCCCGCGCAGGCGACGCTCGCCCTCGCCTGGCCCGAAGCACCCGAGGCCCCCCGACTCGAAAAACTCGAGGGGCATCTGGAGTTCCGCCTGGGCGCTGGCAACCTGCTGGACGTGAACCCGGGTCTCGGCCGGGTCCTCGGGATCCTGAACCTGGGGGCGCTGCGGCGGCGTTTGACCCTGGACTTTAGCGACCTGTTCCAGAAGGGCTTTGCCTTCGATGCCATCGAGGGCAGCGTTGACCTGAGTGGCGGACTGGCGCGCACGGAGAAGCTGCGGATCGATGCCCCCTCGGCGGTGGTCGAGGCCCGCGGCGAGACGAATCTCCGCTCCCAGCAGCTCGATCAGTGGGTCACCGTCACCGCCGATCTGGGCTCAAGCCTGGCGGTGGCCGGCGCGGTGGCTGGGGGGCCCTTGGTCGGGGCGGCCGTGCTGGTTGTCGACCGGGTAATTGGCGATCAGCTCGACAAGTTGTCGCGAGCCGAGTACCGGGTCACTGGCCCTTGGGATAACCCTGTCTTCGAGCGGATCGGGGCCACCGCAGGGGACACCGCGGGCAAGGGCTCGGAGAATCCGTTTCTGAACCCGTAGCGGCTCCCCGCTCGGCAGGATAGGATTTCGATCGGCGCGGCGGCAGGTGGTATGCTTGGCGCCCGCCCCGTGCACCGCCGTGCGGATGTGCGGCGTCGCTAGCGCGAGGTCCTTAGCAGCAGAAACCCATGGCCACTCCGCCCCGAAAAGTTGCCGCCATCCAACTGGCCACTGGCCCAAATGTGGCCGCCAATCTGATGAAGGTGGAACGGCTCGTCGCCGAGGCCGCCAGCAGTGGCGCGAGTCTTGTCGTGCTCCCGGAGAATTTTGGGTTCATGGGCGAGCACGACTGGGATCTCCTCGGTCACCGAGAGCAGCCGGGGGATGGGCCGCTACAGCACTTCTTGGCCCAGACGGCGAGTCGCTACGGGGTTTGGATCGTGGGCGGGACCGTCCCCCTGATTACCGAAGACCCCGACAAGGTCCGGGCCGCCTGCCTGCTGTTTGACGACCGGGGGCGGCAGGTGGCGCGCTACGACAAGATCCATCTGTTCGATGTGCAGGTGCCGGGCAGCAACGAATCCTATGCGGAGAGCAAGATCATCGAGCCGGGTGGGGCGGCGGTTGTGGTCGATAGCCCGCTTGGCCGCCTGGGTCTCGCGGTCTGCTACGACCTTCGGTTTCCCGAGCTGTTCCGCTGTCTGCTCGATCGCGGCATGCAGGTCCTGGTGCTGCCGGCATCCTTTACCGCGGTTACCGGTAGGGCACACTGGGAGATCCTGGTTCGGGCACGGGCGATCGAGAACCTCTCCTACGTCATCGCCGCGGGACAGGGGGGTTACCATGTCAGTGGGCGCGAGACCTTCGGCCATAGCATGATCGTCGACCCCTGGGGCGCGATCCTCGCCCAAGCCCCCAGGGGCAGCGTTTGCGTGATGGCGAAGCTCGATCGCGATCTGCAGGACTCGATCCGGCGCAGTTTCCCCACCCTCGAGCACCGGCGTTTGAAATGCGAGCCAGCGATCCCTAAGAC
>JAEHCY010000125.1 GCA_016880695.1 Chromatiaceae bacterium
ACGTCCGCATCACCAAGAAGAGCTGGCTGACCTCCATGCTGACGTAGACTTGCGCGCGAGCGAGGTGCTGCCGAACAAGGGGTATCTGGACTCCTCGTGTCAACAGATGGGCGCTGGCGCAGAGCTGGTGGCGTGTGGCGGTGGGCGAGAACGGGGCGGACTGCAGACGTATCTCCGGCCTCGGTGTTGGAGCTGGTGGGAGCTCCGGGCCATAACGGAATCCGCGCGCAGGGGAGCCAATCGATGGAAGCGGCCTTAGTTGGCCACACTTGTTATCGGCTGTCCCTGCGCCGGTCCGACCTGTTCTGCCGTTACGCGAGTTGCCTTGTGCAGCCCTGGGTGGGTGGGGACTCCTTTCGTTAGCGGCCGGCGTGGTGGCGGGGTTGGTGCTCAGGCGGCTTTGCGGGCGCCGTAGTCCTCGAGTCGAGTCCAGACGGCCCAGATGACGCGGGCCATCTTGTTGGCGACCGCCACGGCGGCCTTGTTGTGGACGTGCGTCTGGGCGATCTTGTGCGCCCACTGGCGCAGGTGATCGAGTTGCTTGGTGCGCGCGTGAAGCAGCACGGAACGGGCGCCATGAATGAGGAGCATCCTAAGGTAGCCATCACCGCGCTTGGAGATCCTGCCGAGCCGCCGCTTGAGGCCACTTGAGTACTCCCGAGGGGTGAGCCCCAGCCAACTGGCGAGGTGACGCGGCGAGGGGAAGCGATGGATGTCGCCGATGAAGGCGAACAGAGCGGTGGCGGTCAGGAGGCCGATGCCGGGGATGGTGAGCAGGTGGGCAACGATGGGCAGCTGTTGTGTCATCGCCTCGGGCTGACGTTCGACCTGCTTGATCCTGGCCTCGATCTGGCGAATCTCGTGACAGGCCTCGGCGAAAAGCGGCCTGAGCGCGTCGGGGAAGTCGGCGTCGGCGTCCTCGATGAGGGCTTGGACGGCCGGGATGACCTGGCGGGCTCCCACGGGGATGAAGACGCCCAGCTCGCGTAGCAGACCTCTGAGAGTGTTCAGCCGCGCGGTCCTCTGCGCCATCCATCCGGAGCGGAGACGGTGAAGCGATGTCAGCACCTGCTGGGCGACGGTCTTGACCGGAACCGGGTGGATATCGTCGTTTCGGCTGGCTTCGAGGATACCCTTGGCGTCCGTGCGGTCGGTTTTGTTGCGCTGGACGTAGGGGCGGACCTGGTGGGGCGGCAGCAGGATCACCTTGTGGCCCAACTGCTCGATCCGCCGGCCCCAGTAGTGAGCGGACCCGCACGCCTCCATGACAACGGTGGCGGCTGGATGCTGGGCGAAGAACGGCAGGAACTGCGATCGTGGCAATCGCTCACGCCGAGCGACCCTCCCCGGGCGGTCCGAGGCCGCGATCTCGAAGACGGCCTTTGCCAGGTCCACGGCAATGCGCGTATCGTTCTGCATGGATGGGCTCCTTCCTGCTCTTCTCCCGCACCGACTCTGGCACATCGATGCCGATCGCGTCGGGGGAGGAGTCCATCTCATCAATGAAGCTGACGAACCTCTCAGAGGCGCCCGGCGAGCGCGGCAGCGTCGGGGTCTGGTAGGCTTCGCGTGGCTGAGGGGCGTGGCGCTTTCGTCGCAGTGCCTGCGCCACCGAACGAGGCGATGAA
>JAEHCY010000126.1 GCA_016880695.1 Chromatiaceae bacterium
GATGAAACGAGATGCGAAGGCCAGCTGGCAGCGCGGCCTCATGGCCCTGCCCCTGATGCTGCTCGTCCCCGGGAGTTCTGGCCTGAGCAGCAGGTTCGTGCTATCTCCCCAGGAGCGTGGTTTCGGGCGTCGAGACCGCCTACGAGTGTTCCTGATCGCGGTTGTCTTCGTCACTGGATTGCTGTTCGGCAAGCTACTCATCCCCTCGCGGAGGCACAGAACCGACATGGCGCCCACGGTGCTTTTCGGAATGTGTCAACGATTTTGAGACACCGACCTCGCGCATTTAGTGTGCCCTCCCTGGGGAGGGTCTCTCCGACGTTTCTGGTTCGGGAGCATTGCCGGCCGCTGAGCTGCCGGGGGCGGCCACGGTGGTCGATTGGTCGCGGTCGCGGGGCTCGTCCAGCTTGACCTCGCGTGGCTGCGGGTGGCGCGCCGAGCCGGGGGCGTCGCCCGCGGTGGGTCGATGCTCGCCGTCGCGTGGCGGGTGCTGCGGCGGCGGGTTGATCCAAGCCGCGGTGGGCGGCAGCGGCGGTGTGGGCGGGGCGCGCACGAAGCGCTCCGGGTGGGCCTCCCAGGCGGCCGTCAGCACGAGTTGGCGTTGTTGGACAACGGCCGTAGTGCGGCCATGGTGCACGTCTGCCGGGGTGAGCAGGCCGAGGCCGCTGTGGTGGTGCTCGTTGTTGTACCAGGCGAAGAACGCTCGGCAAAACGCCCGTGTGTCCTGCAGGCTGCCGAAGCGGTCGGGGAAGGCTGGCCGGTACTTGAGCGTCTTGAACTGGCTCTCGGAGTACGGGTTGTCGTCCGAGACGCTCGGCCGGCTGTGGGTCTTGGTAACGCCCAGGTCGGCGAGCAGCAACGCCACGGGTTTGCTCCTCATCGAGGATCCGCGGTCCGCGTGGATGGTCAGGGTGCCCGGGGCGATGCCCTGCCTGGCGTAGGCCTCCCCGAGCAGTTGCTGGGCCAGTTGGGCCCTCTCGGCCTGCGCCACCATCCAGCCGACCACGTAGCGGCTGAAGATGTCGAGCAGCACGTACAGGTAGTAGTAGGTCCACTTGGCTGGACCGAGCAGTTTGGTGATGTCCCAGGACCAGACCTGGTTGGGCTGGGTCGCCAGCAGTTCGGGCTTGGCGTAGTTCGGGTGGCGCAGTTGGTTGCGCCGTTCCCGCACCTCCTGGTGGGCCTGCAGCAGCCGGTACATGGTGGACACCGAGCACAAGTATTGGCCCTCGTCGAGCAGGGTGGCGTAGACCTCGCGCGGCGCTTGGTCCACGAAGCGCGGCGCGTGGAGCAGGGCCAGGACGCGCTGCCGTTCGCCGGGTTGCAGGGCACGCGCCGGAGCAGGCCGGCCCACGGTGAGCCGCGCTGGCTGCCGGTGGCGGTAGACGGTCGCACGGGGCAGTCCCAGCGCCTCGCAGGCTGGCGCCGTGCCGACGGTCGCGGCGAGATCCTCGGCGGCAACCATCAGTCTTCCCCTTCGCTGTCGGGCGGATTCAGGGGGATGCCCAGGACCTCGGAGACTTTTTTTTGAAACTCGATGATCGCAGCGGCTTGCGCCAGCCGCTTCTCCAACTTCCTCTTGTCGCGTTCGAGTCGGGCGACGCGCTCGGCCAAGGGGTTCTTGGGCGACGCCTTGGGGCCCCGCTGGCGGGGGGCCAGCCCGCTGCGGGCCCCGGCCTGGTACTGCTGACGCCAATCCGACAGGTGTGACGAGTACAGCCCGTGTCGCCGGAGCAGTGCGCCGACCGCTCCAGGTTCAGTCGCGGCCGCGGCCTCCTCCACGATGCGCTGCTTGAACTCGGCCGTGAACTTGCGCCGCAGCGGTCGCTCGGGCACCTCAGTGTCCGCGCCCAGAGGCGCTCGCGCCGAGCCCGCTGGCGCGCGGGCCTCGGCCCCCTCCTTGACCTCGTCCGTCTCGCTCCTCACAGGCAACCTCGTCAACTGCCCCTCACCCTTGCTCATCCTAGCTCGCCTCCCCCGCCCTCGACAGTAATCTCCGGGGGGGCCGCTGTCTCACTGATGTTGGCACAGAGGGCGTGGGCGGAACCGTCAGTCTGGACGGATCGGATGTTGACGGCCCTCGAA
>JAEHCY010000127.1 GCA_016880695.1 Chromatiaceae bacterium
AAAAGCGACGTGGGGGGTAGGAGGGGAGGGGGCGGGCTTCCTGTGGCCCCCGTTCGGCGCATTAGGGCTGGGGCCTAATGGGCCCTACGCGGGCTATCCGCAGGCCGCGGGCTGGGGCGAGACCCCGATCCGGTGCCACCGTGGGCGTGGAGGAGGTTAGGGGTGGCGCGATCGGTCAGCTTGCCCGAACGATCGGCAGATCCTCCCAGCGGGTGGTGTAGGCGGGGGATTTGAGCTGCTGACGCATGCGCCAGCGCCCGCTCATTCCCTCCGCGCCATAGCGCAAGGTGTGGCGGCCCTGGCGGCGGTTGATCCGATCCAGGGTTTCCATGAGACGCCGGGAGCGCTGGGGGTCGCTGGGCGGGTAAGGGAAGAGCGTGCCCTGCTCCACGCCGGCGGGCACCAGGTCGAGCAGGAGCACCCCGGCCTTCTGATAGGCATGGCCGGGACGGTAGATCCGCTCCAGCCCCCGCGTCGCGCAGCCGATCAGGGTGCCCGTATCCTGGCTGGGATGCTCGAAGCCCAGGGTGGCGGCATTGGCGTAGTAGGGCGCGGTGGTGGTGAAGGGGCTGGTCTGGATGAAGACGGACAGCGCCTGGGCGCACAACCCTTGGGCGCGCAGCTTCTCCCCGGCGCGAGCGGCGAAGGCTGCAACCGCCGCTCGTAGCTCGGTCAACTCGGTGAGCCGCTCGCCGAAGCTGCGCGAGGTCAGGATCTGCTGGCGCGGGGGTGGCGCGCGCTCAAGGGGCAGACAGGAGACCCCGCGCAGCTCCCAGCCGATGCGCTCCATGACCACCCCGAAGTGCTGGCGCAGCCGCCTCGGCTCGGCCAGGCACACCGCTTGGGCATGGTCAAGGCCCAGCGCCCGCAGCCGCCCGCCCCAACGGCCCGCGATGCCCCAGAGATCCTCCACCGGCACCCGCGCCAGGGTGGCCGCGGGGTCGGCCAGCCGTCCCCACTCCAGCACCGGCGGGGTTGGGGTCTGGCCCTGTTTGGCCAGGCGGTTGGCGAGCTTCGCCAGGGTCTTGGTGGGGGCCATGCCGATGGAGACCGGGATGCCGGTCCATTGGCGCACCCGGCGGGCGATCGCAAGGGCCTGGGCGGTCAACTCCTGGGGCAGGCCCGCGAGGTCGAGGAAGCACTCGTCGATGGAGTAGATCTCCGTGCGGGGGGCGCAGTCCGCGAGGATCTGCATCACCCGACGGGAGAGATCCCCATAGAGGGCATAGTTCGAGGAGCGCACCACCAGGCCCTGCGCCCGCGCCAGGGGCTCGATCTTGAAGTAGGGGGCGCCCATGGGGATGCCCAACGCCTTGGCCTCGTTGCTGCGGGCGATGACGCAGCCGTCGTTGTTGGAGAGCACCACCAGCGGCCGGCCCTCCAGGCGCGGCGCGAAGACCCGCTCACAGCTGGCATAGAAGTTATTGCAGTCCACCAGGGCGAACATGGCTCACAGGGAGTGCACGACATGGGCCACCACGCCCCAAATCACCAGGTCCATGCCCTCGCGGATCTCCAGGGGCGGGTACTCCGGGTTCTCCGGCCGCAACCAGACCTGCCCTCCCGCGAGCGCCAGCCGCTTCACCACCAGCTCCCCATCCACCACGGCCACCACCACCGATCCGGGCCTGGGCTCCAGCGCCCGGTCCACCACCAGCAGGTCCCCATCCTGGATCCCCGCGCCCGTCATCGAATCCCCTTGCACCCGCACGAAGAAGGTCGCCGCCGGGTGGCGGATCAGATGGGCGTTGAGGTCGAGGGCGTCTTCCAGATGGTCGTCGGCAGGGGAGGGAAAGCCCGCCGGGACCCGCGCGCCGAACAGGGGCCAGCCGGCGGCAGGGGGCGTGCGCGCGGCTGGCCGGGCCGCCGCTGGCAGCCCTTGGCCCCTGGCGTTGAGCCAGGCGCGCAGGATCGGCAGCAGACTCACGGGCACACGCACCGCCCCGGTGGGCTCGCCGTAATAGCCCGAGCCGAGCGTGCGGCCAGCGCCGGGGCGGACACCGCCGTGGGTGCGGGATGGGGTCTCGGGCATGGCAGCTTCCTGCGGGAACTTCTCGATTATTGTACCGATATCAAGAAGGTCGTTGGCGTTGCGCATGACGCCACGCGCAACGCCGGATGGTTTCCCGCCCGCGCCCATGAAGAAGGCAAGCGCCGCGGAGGGCCGCACCGCAACCAACGCCCCTCCCATGAGCGGCGAGGCCTTCCTACGCGGGCTTCACGCCGCCAACGCCTTGAGAACCGCCATGGGCTCCTTGGCAAGCAGGGTGAGCAGCACCCGGGCGGGGCCGCGCGGTTGGCGGTCTCCTTGCTCCCAATGGCGCAACGTGCCCAAGCTGATGCCGAAGGCGGCGGCGAACTCCGCTTGCGACATGCCCACTTGGGCGCGGATCGCCTTGACGTCCAGAGGCGCGAACTGGTGTACCCGCGCCTTGCTCGGCTGGCCAGACGCATGCGCTATGGCCTCTTCCAGCCCCGCCTGGATGCTCTCGAATGCTTTTTTCATCACCCGTTCCCCGCTGCAGCCACCAGCCGCTCGACCAGCTTGGCCAATAGGTTGCGTCCTGTACCCTCGATGAGGTCCCCCGCCAAGGGGGCGCGCGCCAGATAGGTGACCAAACGTTGCACCTCGCGCTCCGTGAGGAGCTGCCGGGACCGACGGATGAACTCCGGGAGCTCCACCCCCGTTTGCATAAGGACCAGTG
>JAEHCY010000128.1 GCA_016880695.1 Chromatiaceae bacterium
CGGATAGAGATGGGGTGAGAATCATGGCGCAATCGCATGTAGTGAACGGATGGGTAGCGAAGCGGGGCGAGCTGTCCGGGTAGCTGGAGTGCTGTCGGGGGGAGTTTCATCGGCTAGCGAACGCGTTGGTCCATCTGTTTACCCCGGACTACGACCTCGGCGGCATTCGGGCGAGGAAGCGGCGGCGCGGCCAGCGCTGGTTTGGGCCTGGGGAATGCCAGCGGCTGGTCTTGGAACTCCTGCGCGATGCCGGGGGCCGTTGTCGGAGCAGTGCGTGACGACGGCGGTGGCGACCCGCAAGGGTTTGCGGCCCGCCCCGAGGGGGTGCGGGCCTAGCCGCCTATCGGACTTTCCCGCTGCCGGGCGGGGCATCCGCCGGGTAGACCCGGTAGAATGGGGGCGCCGACCCTGGTGGGGCAGACCGATGAGTCACTTCCGTCCGATCGAGCGCGACATCGACTTTCTGCTGCCGCCCTCGGTGCAGGAGGGGTTACCCGAGGCGCACTTGGCGCGCTACGTGGTCGAGGTAATCGAAGGACTGGACTTGAGGGAGATGGAGCAGGCCTATGGTGGGCGCGGCAGTGCCGCCTACCACCCGGCAATGCTGCTCGGGCTGCGTATCTACGGCTAAGCCACGGGAAGCTTCTCCAGCCGCAAGATCGAGCGGGCGAGCTACGACTCGTTGGCGTTTCGCTTCATCGCCGCCAACCGCCATCCCGATCACGATACCCTCTCGGGGTTGCGGCGGCGCTTCGCCAAGGAGATCGAGGCGCGCGCCGCCGAGCGCCTCGCCCGCGAGCGGGCCGACTACGAGGCCAAGCTCGCCGCCCGCGCGGCCAAAGCCGCCGCCAAGGGCCGAAAGCCTGGCGGCAAAGCGCCCACGCCGCCCACCCCGGCGACCAGATCAACCTCACCGACGAAGAATCGCGCCTCATGCCGGTGGCCGGCGGGGCTTTCGAGCAGTGCTACAATGCCCAAGCGGTGGTCGACACCGAGTCCATGCGGGTGGTGGTGCCACAGGTCGTGGAGGCGGCCAACGACAACCAACCGCTCGTCCCGATGCTCAAGCGCCTCGCCGAGCGGCCCGAGGATCTTCCCCAGCCGCAAGAGCTGCTGGCCGATACCGGCTGGTTCAGCGAGGCCAACGTCGCCGCCTGCGAAGCCGCCGGCATCGAGCCGCTCATCGCCCTCGCGCGCAGCGAGCACCATCCCCATTGCTCCGAGCGCTTCGCCGAGCCCGATACCCCGCCGCCCGAGGTCACGGCCCACCGGCTGAAGACCACCACCGCCGGCCGGGCAGTCTACTCCTTACGCAAACAAACCCTCGAGCCGGTCTTCGGGATCATCAAGTCCGTGATGGGCTTTCGCCAGTTCCTCACCCGGGGTCTGGCCAACGTCCAAAACCACTGGACCCTGGTTTGCCTGGCGTGGAACCTCAAGCGCATGGCCGTATTGCGCCTGAAGTAAGGGAAAGGGGAGGAAAACTGCGCTTTTTGCCGAAAAACGCTCCTGTATCGCCCTAAAACGCCCTCCGATACCCACTCGCGGCCAATTGCAAGGCTAAGTCCGACAGGCTGCTAGGAGCGAGCCTGATGGCTCAGGCCGCCAGGCGCTCCGGGCGACGGGTGTTGCCCTGCCACCCGGTGCGGGCGGGTGCGGGTACATTGGGTCAGGATGTCGCGGAAGATCTCCCCGTTGGACCTCTGTGCCGGGTGTCCTCGCGATAGGCTGCCTCATTGGCCTAGTTGGCGAGAGGGGCCAGACTGAAGTGGTGGTGCTGGCCGAGCTGCATGCCCCGTATGCGCGAGAGATATGACTCGGCCTGGTTGTTGGTGGTCCCGTCCGCCGCGATCAGCGTCCCCGGGGCAATGAAACGGGCGGCGAGCGTGCCCACCGCAGCCTGATTCTCCTGGCCGATGATGAAGGCCAGGGTCCGTTTGCCCCCGATCCGCTCGGCCAGATCATCCGCCGGGAAAGTCTCGCGTACCACCAAGACACAGCGCTTGTCAGGATTATTGTGTTCCCCCAGGCGCTGATCCACGCGCTCCTCCGCTTGGTTCGCGGGGTCTACCGAGCCCCCGGACAGTGCCCCCGTCGACCTCGACCTCGCCCGCCAACGGCGTCTCATCGCGCTGGTCCATGAGGCTCTGGACAGCTTGTGCATCAACACGAAGGCGGTTTTGTACAGCACACCGAGGTCACGCCCCAGTTGCAGCGCTGAGAGTCCTTTCACCGCGTTGCTGTAGATCACGATGGCGGCCAGATACCTCTGCAAGGGCAGTTTGTGGTACGCAAATAGCGTCCCCGAGGTCACCGAAAAGGTGTGGCCGCAAGCGCGGCAGCGCCACTGCGGTGACTGGGCAGTAACCAATGCCGATCGACCACTCCGCACCGCGGGCACACGGGGTTCCCGCTCGGGCCCCAGCGCACCTGCGCTACTTTGGTGTCCGTGACGCCTACCGGCCATCTTCGTTGCGGCTGGGGAAATACCAACGCACGCTTTGGTGCAGAGCCGGTTTGTCAGACGCCCATCTCCAAAGGTCCTGTGCGTCGAGCACGATGTCTGCGCTCGGATCGAATGAATGTCGGGCCAGCGTATCCAGCCGCTGTTCGTATCGCCGGTCACCCAAGTCCCCGTGCCAGAGGTGATAGCAGTGCCCCCCAATGTAGCCGACGCGCCCTTCGACCGATGCGTGAAAGGGACGGGCCCACGCCAAATAGTGATCCAACTGCCGGGGGGACATCTTGAGTGCGTCAATGCCGAAGTCGAGCCGGCCCAGTGCCGCTCCTAGGATCGCGCGGTCAGCACCGCCGAGGATGCAGGCGTCGTATAGGCCGTGATGGTCGAGCACCGAACGGGGCGCCGCCCATGCCAGCCCAACGGTTGACCGCGATCGTAGCGGCGCGCTTGCGAAACGGAAATCGTCATCGGTCGCCTCACCGCATGCCTGCTTGAAAATCGCCGAGGGAATCTCGTCCGCCGGAGACGAGCCTCCAGGCGCCGCATCCCGAACGAGGTTGACGCGATGGTCGTAGAGGTGAACCAACGCCCAGCGATCCAGCGCCTCAGTGGCCCGCTCCACCCAGCGATCGGTTTCGAACACCACATCGCAGTCGATCCACGCCACCTTGTCACAATTGTCAGGTAGGTGCTTGATCGCAATGTTAAGGAGGCGCTCCTTTTGCCACATGACATCGCCGCCGCACAGTTGTACGAGCACGTCGGCGTCGCTTGACGCCAGCGCGAAGCCCCCACCAAAAGACAGTTCCACGGTAAGGAGGGGGGCGGAAATGCGTTCACGAAACGCGCGGTAGTTTGTCAGTCGGCGATGGAAACCCGCCGGGTTGAAATACGATGTGATGACCCAGAGTCGATCCACGATTGCCCTCCGAGAGGGATGCTGGCCACACAGGGTACTATGAGGACCTATGAGGACCCGAGCGCTCCCCGGCGCAGATCCGGCCGTCAGTCAGGCACAGGCTTGAGTTCTGTGGGGATCCGTTACTCACATCTGCGCGCCACGACAATTAAGGAGATCCCGATTCCTCAACGTCGGCCGCGTTTCCCGCTCGCCCTTGCAGGACTCGGGTTACTCGCAGGTCCGCCTCGGCGACGACTCTTACGTGGCCGGGTGCGGGGCCTTGCAGTATCACCCTGCCTGCATCACCGGTGCCACTCCGGTCGTCACCGGCCACTATCACCTCCTGCAGAGCACCGCCTCGGCGGCCACGATCTCGATCGGCGGCTTGACGTCCAACGGTAGCTGCGGGCGGCGCCCGGATCGGTCGCCCTTACGGTCAATATCACCAAAAACACCGTAGCGGTTTCCGGATACTACAGCACCGCGATGCATGTTTCTTCGGGGACTTCTCCGCCCTACGGCAACCTGAATGCCACAATCGAAGGCAACAAGGTCAGTGTTACCGGAGGCGGTGTCGGAGATCAGTGCGCCGGCATTGGGGTCGGCTCGATCTTCGATTCCGGGACGAGCACAGCGCGTATCGCTGGCAACTCAGTTAACGCCATTGGCTGCGGCCAGGGCTCAGGGATCGCAGTCTACAACGGCCAAGTGGAAACGATGACTGCGGATATCATCGGCAACCTGGTGAACGCAACCAACACCAACGCCGGGATCATGCTGCGCAATTTCCAGCAGGCTCCGAATAGCCATCTGATCGTCCGTGCTATAAACAATATAGTGACCGGCCGGCGCACCGGGCGCCTTGGTGGTATCGGCGCGAGCCAGGATTCGCGTGATGGTGAAACGGATTTTGAACGAGTATGGCTACCCACCGGACTTGCAGGAGGAGGCGGTAAAGACGGTGCTCGCGCAGGCGGAATTGCTGTGCGCGGAGTGGGTGTGACAGGTGTCGCCAAAAAGTGTTTTTTCGGAATAGTCACGGGTAGAAGTGCCCTAGCATTTGCTTTGGCCTGGACCTTCTGACAACAATGGAGTGCCCCGGGGCGGCAGGAAACGCGTCGCGGCGGCAGAGGTGAGAACGCTGTTGCAACCGGTGAATGCGGGGCCGCAAAGTGCGCATTTCTATCCAGAAGAAGCTTTTCTACAGTCACTTTATCTCCGTTCTGCTCGTCTCGGGGAGCATCGGGACGCTGGTCTACCGGAGCGCCGTGGACAGCCTGTTCGCGAGCCTTCAGTCGCGGCTGAGCTACAGCGCCGCGCTGCTCTCCCGCGCCATTGACGCGAGCCTGCTCGGCGAGATCAAGGGGAAGGCGAACGCTGACGATCCCGCGTATCTGGCTCACCTGCAGCTTCTGCGCGACTTCAAGCGATCGAACCAGGACATTGCCTTCATCTACGTGATGCGGCAGGAAGGCGGGCGGGTGTACTTCGTGATCGATTCGGACGAGTCGCCCGCCCAGGCAAGCCCCGGGGATGAGTATCTTGAGGACGTGCCCGCGCTCCGGCAAGGCTTCCTCGCTTTTTCGGCGGACGACAAGGCCACCGACGACGAGTGGGGCACGTTTCTCTCTGGCTACGCGCCGCTCAAGAACGGACAAGGTCGCTTCCTCATCGGGATCGACATGCGTGCCGACGAGGTTGAGCGCAAGTTCCTCGCGATTCGCGTCGCCGGAGCGATCTCACTGGTGCTGTCGATTCTGCTCGCGTACGTCTTCTCGACCCTGCTGGCGCGGCGCATCATCAGACCGATCAGGGTGTTGGTTGCCCGCACCAGCGAGATCGCTGCGGGCCTGCTAGAGGGCGAGGCGACGGTCCGAACAGGCGATGAGCTCGAAGAGCTTGCGGATGCCTTCAATAAGATGTCGACTCGGCTGAAAATGGGCGACGAGAAGGTCCGACAGGCAGTGCTCGCACTCGAGGAGGCCAACAATTCCCTCGAGCGCAGAGTGGCTGAGCGGACTGGCGAGCTGGTTGAGCTTAACCGGAAGCTCCACCAGGAGAACGCTGAGCGTCGGCATGCCGAGGAGGCGCTCTTCAGGGCCGCTACCACCGACTATCTGACCGGCCTTCTCAACCGCCCAGCGGTTCTGCGGGTCATCGAGCAGGAGATCGAACGAGCCTCTCGCTCCGGCAGCATGTTCTCACTGCTTCTCGCCGACATTGACCGTTTCAAAGAGGTCAACGACTCCTTTGGCCATGAGACCGGCGATCGGCTGCTGGTGGCAGCGGGGGAATTGCTCCGCACCAGGGTGCGAGGTCAGGATGCGGTCGCGCGTTGGGGTGGTGACGAGCTTCTCGTGTTCCTGCCCGATACTCCGCTCGAGGGTGCGCGGGATGTCGCCGACAAGATCAGGTACGCCTTCGCGCAGCTCGCCGCCCCGGTGAACGAGGGGGCGTGCGGCTTGACGGTGAGCATCGGGGTTGCGACCTTCGCCGTCGGTGAGTCGGTGGACGAGTGCGTACGTAGGGCCGACACCGCCCTGTTGCGGGCAAAGTCCGAAGGACGCAACCGCCTCGGCCTCTCGGCGCCGAGCTGACGGTCTGCAGCCTCTGCCCCTTCGAAGGCAGCGCGTAGATTGCGAGAGCGAGTGGGGAACCGGTGCGCTCCGCGGCCCGCCCGTCACGCTCAGCTCGGTTGCTGAGCAAGCGGCCGGAGGAAAATTCGGGAGGGAGACCCAGGCCGCCCCACTAGTGGTCGTGATAAACCGCGCCAGCCTGCGGCAGTCATTGTCGCACCAGCCAGGAGTAAGGCGTCGATGGCGTGCGCACTGGCCTTCTTAGCTCGCTTTCTGGGCGGAACAGGTGAAAAAGGATTAGCGATGCGTTTCTGATCGAACGCGAAGGCACCAAGCGCATCGACCTGCCCGCCAGAGGCAGGTTGATGCGCTTCTTCTACAGCAGCAGGCGTCGAATGTCGCCCAACAGCCCGCACAGCAGGGTAGTGAAGCGGGCGCCCTCGGCACCGTCGATCACGCGATGGTCGTAGGACAGGGACAACGGCAGCACCAGCCGAGGGAGGAACTCGGCGCCGTTCCATACCGGCTTGGTGGTGGAGCGGGACACCCCGAGGATGGCCACCTCGGGTGCGTTGACGATTGGGGTGAAAGCGGTGCCGCCGATTCCGCCGAGGCTAGAGATGGTGAAGCAGCCGCCTTGCATGTCGGCCGGCAGTAGCTTGCCGTCGCGGGCCTTGGTGCTGAGCTCGCCGATCTCGCGGGTGAGCTCCAGGATACCCTTCGAGGTGACGTTTCGGATGACCGGCACCACCAGCCCGTTGGGGGTGTCCACCGCAAAGCCGATGTGGACGTAGCGCTTGAGGATCAGACTCTCGGCGTCCGGTGCAAGGGAGCTGTTGAACTGGGGCAGGGCGCGAAGGACCCCCGCGCAGGCCTTGAGCAGGAAGGGCATCAGGGTGAGCCGGAGTCCCTCCTTGGCCAGGGCGTCCTTCTGGGCATTGCGGAAGGCCTCGAGCTCGGTGATATCCGCCTCGTCGTGCTGGGTCACGTGGGGTACCGTGAGCCAGCAGCGGTGCAGATGGGCGCCCGCGAGCTTCTTGATGCGCGAGAGCGGGCGGGTCTCGACCTCACCCCACTGAGAGAAGTTCACCGCCGGGGCGGCGGGAAGCGCAAACGCTCCGGTTGCGGGAGCCGGGGCGCCCTCGCGCAGGGCCTTCTTGATGAATGCTTGAACGTCTTCGCGAAGCACCCGCCCCTTGGGGCCCGTGCCTGCGACCAGCGCCAAGTCTGCACCCAGCTCACGGGCGAAACGGCGCACTGCGGGGCTGGCGTGGGGTTTGCGCCCGCGGGCGATGGCGACCATATCCTCTGGACGGGGCAGAACCGGCGCCTGCTGGGGCTCTTTCTCCCCCGGCAGGCGAGGCCCGCGCGCGGGCTCGCTCAGTGTGGGGGCAGGGGGCTCGGAGGCGGCTTGGGCGGTAGCCCCTTCGGCCGCGGGTTGTTCCGCCTCGGCGGCCGGGGGCGGCTCTGGGGCGGGGTGATCCTCGGTCTCGAAGAACATCAAGAGATCGCCCTTGCTGATCTTGTCACCGACTTTGACCCGGACCTCGCGCACGGTGCCGCCGAAGGGGGCGGGGATCTCCAGGGTGGCCTTGTCGCTCTCCAGCGTCAGCAGGGACTGCTCGGGCGCGACCCGATCGCCCGGGCGCACCAGTACCTCGATGATCTCGACCGCCGAGAAATCGCCAATGTCTGGCAGTAGAACCGGTTTGTCTGTCGCCACCCTGTTTTCTCCCACGACGGGTACCCTACGTCAGCCCTGGTCTCAGACCCTGAGCGGGTTTGGCTTGTCGGCGTCGATGCGGTAGCGCCGAATCGCCTCGCTGACCCTGCTCTGGGGCAGCTCCCCCTCATCGGCCAGGGCCTTGAGGGCAGCCACCGCGATGTAGTAGCGGTTTACCTCGAAGAACTTGCGCAACTGGCTGCGGGTGTCGCTCCGCCCGAAGCCGTCGGTGCCCAGCGTGAGGTAGCGCCGGGGGATGAAGGGTCGGATCTGGTCGGGGTAGGTGCGGATATAGTCGGTGGCCGCGACCACCGGCCCGGCGTGGGCTGCGAGCTGTTGCTCTACGTAGCTCTGCTGCGGCGGGGCCTCGGGGTGGAGCAGGTTGTGACGCTGGCAGGCGATGCCTTCGCGGCGCAGTTCGTTGAAACTGGTCACGCTCCAGACATCCGCCGCCACCTCGAAGTCCTTCGCTAACAGCTCCGCCGCGGCGATCACCTCGCGCAGGATGGTGCCGGAGCCGAGCAACTGCACCCGCTGGCTGCCACCGCACCCCTCCGCGAACAGGTACAGGCCCCGGCGGATGCTCTCCGCCACCCCTGCCGGCATGGGAGGTTGCGGATAGTTCTCGTTCATGACGGTGATGTAGTAGAAGACGTTCTCCTGCTCCGTCACCATCCGGCGCAGGCCATCCTGCACGATCACGGCCAGCTCGTAGCCAAAGGCGGGGTCATAGGAGACGCAGTTAGGGATGGTGGCCGCGACCAGGTGACTGTGGCCGTCCTGGTGCTGGAGTCCCTCGCCGGCCAGGGTGGTGCGCCCCGCCGTCCCCCCAATCAGGAAACCGCGCGCCTGCATGTCGCCCGCCGCCCAGGCAAGGTCGCCGATACGCTGGAAGCCGAACATGGAGTAGAAGATGTAGAAGGGGATCATGGTCTGGCCGTGGTTGGCATAGGCCGTGGCCGCGGCGATCCACGACGACATGGCCCCCGCTTCGTTGATCCCTTCCTGCAGGACCTGTCCCTTCTTGTCCTCGCGGTAGTACAGCACCTGGTCGGAATCCACCGGCGTGTAGAGCTGCCCCACCGAGGAGTAGATGCCGAGCTGGCGGAACATGCCCTCCATGCCGAAGGTGCGCGCCTCATCCGGAACGATGGGCACCACGAACGGGCCGATCCGCTGATCGCGGATGATCAGGTTCATCAGCCGCACCATGGCCATGGTGGTGGACATCTCCCGCTCCTCGCTGCCCTCGAGCAAGGGCTGGAAGTCCTCCAGCGTGGGGGTCTCCAGGCGCGGGGCCGCGGTGGAGCGCGCGGGCAGGTAACCCCCGAGCTTCTGCCGAAGCTCCTGCAGATAGTGCATCTCGGGGCTATCGAGGGGTGGCTTGTAGAATGGGGCGGCGCCGATCTGATCGTCGGAGATGGGGATGTTGAACCGATCGCGGAACGCCTTGAGCGCCGCCTCTCCCATTTTCTTCTGGGAGTGGGTGATGTTCATGCCCTCGCCGGCGTCCCCCATACCGTAGCCCTTCACCGTCTTGGCCAGAATCACCGTCGGCTGGCCCTGGTGGCGCACGGCGGCGGCATAGGCGGCATAGACCTTGATCGGATCGTGTCCGCCGCGGTTGAGGCGCCAGATGTCTTCATCGGTCAGGTTGGCCACCATCTCGGCCAACTCGGGGTACTTGCCGAAGAAGTGCTGGCGGGTGTAGGCGCCGCCCTTGGCCTTGTAGGCCTGATAGTCGCCGTCGAGGCACTCCTCCATCCGCTTGAGCAGCACACCGTTCTTGTCGCGCGCCAGGAGTGGGTCCCAGTAGCTGCCCCAGATCACCTTGATGACGTTCCAGCCGGCGCCGCGGAAGTCTGCCTCCAGCTCCTGGATGATCTTACCGTTACCCCGGACCGGGCCATCGAGGCGCTGCAGATTACAGTTGACCACGAACACCAGGTTGTCCAGCCGCTCACGCGCGGCAAGCGCGATGGCGCCGAGGGATTCGGGCTCGTCCATCTCACCATCGCCGAGGAACGCCCATACCCGGCGCCCCTCGGTGTTGAGCAGGCCGCGGTCGTGCAGATAGCGCATGAAGCGCGCCTGGTAGATGGCCATGATCGGCCCAAGCCCCATGGACACCGTGGGGAACTGCCAGAAATCCGGCATCAGCCAGGGGTGTGGATAGGAGGAGAGGCCGTTGCCGTCCACCTCCTGGCGGAAGCTGTAGAGCTGCTCTTCGCTGATGCGCCCCTCGAGAAAGGCGCGGGCATAAATGCCGGGGGCGGAGTGGCCCTGGATGAAGAGGAGATCGCCGCCGTGGTCCTGGCTGCGGGCGTGGAAGAAGTGGTTGTAGCCGATATCGAACAGGGTGGCCACCGAGGCAAACGAGGCGATGTGCCCGCCGAGCTCGGTGGAGAGCCGGTTGGCCTGCACCACCATGGCCATGGCATTCCAGCGCACGAAGGAGCGGATGCGCCGCTCCATGGCGCGGTCGCCGGGAAAGCGTTCCTGTGCCGTGACCGGGATGGTGTTGAGGTAGGCGGTGTTGGCGCTGAAGGGAAGGTAGGCGCCGGAGCGCCGCGCCTTGTCGATGAGCCGTTCGAGCAGGAAATGGGCGCGCTCGGGGCCCTCGTTCTCGAGTACCGCCTCCAGGGCGTCGAGCCATTCTTGGGTTTCTTGCGGATCGATATCGGGTTTGATCGGCATGAGCGTTCTCGGTCTTTGCAGTCACTGCAAGAGGTCCCGGCCCGGCCGGTGCCGGGGGGGCCGCACCCGCGCAATTATAAACTGATCAAATACTGAAAATTAAGCATTGCAATTGATCTCGCAGAGGGAAATGCAAGGGCGCCTGGAGAAGGCAACAGGATAACGCAAGAAAGGCATCGCCACCGAGGCGGCGATGCCTTAACGAGCCGGGATTGCGCCGCCGAAGGATCAGCGAACGGCAGCGGGTGGCTTGGCCGGAGGAGGCCCCGCTTGCATAAGTGGCGCCGGTGCCGCCTGGGCGGGCACGGTTGCCGCGGGTGCGGGTGCTGCCACTGGTGCCGGTGCGGCCACCGCGGGTGCGGATGCTGCTACTGGCGGCGCCACCGGTGCTGGCGCGGCCGGGGGCGGTGCCGTAGCCCCTGCGGGGGCGGCGGGCTCCTGAACCTTGGCAGCGGGCGCGGTTTTATCGGCGTCGCTCGGGGCTTCCTTCATCCGAGCCGGTGAGCCGTAGCGGTAGGGGCGAGCGTAGTCGCGATTATTGGGGCTCTGATAGCGGCCGAGGTTGCGGCGTTGCTCCAGCATCCGCTTCTGGGATTGCTCGCGCCGTGCCTCCATTTCTTCCATCGCCTGTTCGCGCCGGGCGTTGGATTCCTCCCACAGCTCCTTCATATCCCTACCGAGATAGCCCGGCCCGTAATCCGCGGAGCCAGGACTGGAGTCAAATGGTGTCCGCCACGGTGAGCCCGTTGCCCAGGGGGGTCCGTAGGAGAAGGGGCCGGGGCCGAACGGGTACCCACCCGCCGAACCCGTCGCCCTGGGGTCCTGGGCCCTTTCCTGGTACTGCTTGGCGAGCTCCGCCTGGCCGGCGGCGAACTGCTCGGCCAGTTTGCGTTGGGCCTCGATGGCCTGTTGCTGTGCCTTGGCGGCTTGCTCCGCCATGGCCTTCTGCTGCTCCTGGGTCAGGCCGTAGACGCCGTAGGGGTAGACCGGCGGTGCGCCCCAATACCAGGCATGGGCGGATGTAGAAAGGGAGATGATGGCGGCGGAGGCGGCAAAGCGAAGGAGCTTATTCATCACACCACACCTCGTGGGGGGGATTGAGGGATAGGTTGGTGTTGGCACACATCCCTGTGCCATGGAGTCCTTGGGAGCAGCAAGTCACGCCAGGGCGCTATTTGCTCTCAGCGGCTGCGGGAGCAGCGGGGACAACCGGAACTCCGTAGGGCGCGCCGTAGGGGGCACCGTAGCCACCGCCCCAAGGACCGCCGTAACCACCCCAAGGACCGCCGCCGTAGGGGCCGTAGCCGTAGCCGTAGTAGTCGTTGTAACGGTTGTACCCGCGACCCCAACCGCGGCCACCGCCGCTCATATTCATGTTGAAGTCGCCCCAGCCGTCACCGAACATGTCGTTCCACCAGTCGCCCCCGCGGTTTCCGCCCCAGGGGCCACCGCCCCACCAGGCACTCGCGGAAGCGGACACACCGAGCAGAGCAGCGATAGCAGCAGCAGTAGCAAGCTTCTTCATTTGA
>JAEHCY010000129.1 GCA_016880695.1 Chromatiaceae bacterium
CGGGGATGTTGTCGACCACCGCGGACAGCAAGCCGATTGCGACGTTTGCTGTGGTGGGGCCCAGGCCGACGTATAGGAACTGAGAGGCCAGCGCCAGATAGCCGAGGAAGCCCAGCGCACCCACGCACATAATGACGCCGTAGAAGAACAGCAAGGTATCCCATTCCGCCCGGGCGACCTTGTTGAAGATGTCGAAGGGCACAAAGTCGCCCACCTGGCCCTTGTCTAGGTTGGCATCCTTCATGTCCAGCATGGGGAAGTGGGTCTTTTTCAGGTAGTAGCCGAAGAACTGCAGAAAGGCCAGGCCGGTCATCAAGCCGAGCACGGGCGGCAGGTGGAAGAAGTTGTGGAAGCTGACCGCGGTGGCGATGGTCACCAGAAACAACCCCATGATGCGCTTGGCCCCCCGGCGCATGGGAACCTTCTCGCCACTGGCTTGCGGCTTGATGTCGGGGACGGCGAAGCGCATGAAGACGGCGGGTACGACGTAGTTGACCACGGAGGGGATGAAGAGCTGGAAGAAGGACCAGAAGTCGAGCAGCCCCTGCGGGGTCTGGATGCCCTTCTGCCATACCATCAGGGTGGTGATGTCGCCGAAGGGGCTGAAGGCGCCGCCGGCGTTGGCGGCAATGACGATATTGATGCACGAAACTCCCACGAACTTGGGGTTATCCGCCCCAACCGCCAGGACCACGGCGCACATCAACAGGGCCGTGGTCAGGTTGTCCGCCATCGGCGAGATGAAAAAGGCCAGCCAGCCCGTCACCCAGAACAACTGGCGATAGCCCAGCCCCTTTCGGATCAGCCAGGAGCGCAGGGCATCGAACACCTGCCGCTCCTGCAGGGCGTTGATGTAGGTCATCGCCGCCAGCAGGAACAGAAACAGCTCCGCGTACTCCATGAGGTTGTGGCGGATCGCCTCGCCGACGGCCGCCTCCTTGCCGGACCCGGCATAGGCTATGGCCACCAGGAGCCACAGCACGCCGGCCGCCAGGGTGACCGGCTTGGACTTGCGCAGATGGGTGAACTCCTCGGCCATGACCACCAGGTAGGCGACGACGAAGATCGCCAGGGCGGTGTAGCCGGCCCAGTGGTCCGTCAGGACCAATCGGGCGGCGTGCCTGGTGCCTTCGGCGACAGCGATGGCGGGAACTGCTAGCAGTGCGGCGCACGCCGCAACAAAACGCAACCGGCCTCGGAGCATGGTCGATCGGCCTAGGTGGGTGGGGGGACGATCCAAAAACCTACCAGGTTCGATCGCCCGCTAGAAGGCCGGGCCGGCCGGGCCGGTCGAGTCTTTACAGGTTATTGACTTCGATCAGGTTCGCGCTTGAGGGGAGCGCTTAGGTGTACTGGCGCTTGGTGTTGGGCGCATTGGCGTGACTGATCAGCGCCTCGAGCCCGTCGATATCGGTGATGCGCACATACTTGCGCCGCACATCCAACAACCCCTCTTCGTGAAAACGGGTGAACAGGCGGCTGATCGTTTCCACCGCGAGGCCGAGGTAGTTGCTGATCTCGTGACGCGACATGCTGAGGTGAAACTCCGACGAGGACAGGCCTCGTTTCTTGAGCCGATGGGAAAGGCTTAGGAGGAAGGTGGCCAGGCGTTCCTCGGAGCTTCGCTTGCCGAGCAGCAGCAGCATCTCGGTGTCCTGGTGGATCTCCTTGCTCAGCAGCCGGTACATCTGATGCTGCAAGGAGGGAATCAGGCTGCTGAGCTCCTCAAGACGGCTGAAGGGGACCTCACAGATGGCGGAGGTCTCCAAGACCCTGGCGGAGCAGGTGTGCACTTCGAGCTCGATGGCATCGAGCCCGATGACCTCGCCCGGCAGGTGAAATCCGAGCACCTGCTCGCCCCCCTCATCTTTGGGGGTGTAGGTCTTCACCGAGCCGGTTTTTACGACGTAGAGGTTGCGGAATCGCTCGCCTGCGCGGAAGACATCATCACCGCGGTGCAGTGGCCGGCTGCGCTTGACGATGCCGTCGAGGCGCTCCACGTCCGCTGGGTCCAGGCCCATGGGCAGGCACAGCGCGGTGAGGGTGCAATTTTTGCACGCGACGCGGATGCTCTCGAATGAGATGACCTTGCGCTCTTGCACCGGAATGACTCCTGAATGGGCGCCCCTATTGTCCAAATTTTGTTGATCTGGATCAAGTGGCACGCGCTAACGCATGGAATTTCCGGCAAAAAGACCCAGAGTTTTATGTCATATTCGTGACGCCTGAGCTACGGAATGCGGGCTTTTGTCCACCCCGTCCCGGGCATCCGTCCGGCGAACGGCGAGCGCTCCGGGTGCTACTCGCCCGGTACCGGCGGGTGGATCGGCCGTCGCCGCCAGCGCTTCGGCTTCCTGATTTCCTGGGGTTGTCTCGCCGCCAAGGGGCTACGCGCGGAGGTATGCGAGGCTGGTCTCGTTGAAGGGCTCGGGCGAGATACCAAGCAACGGGAACAGCACCTCAGAGCTACAGCTATTGCCTTCGAGCAGCATGTCGATCTGCTCGCGGGTGATCGGGAACCAGGGTTGAGTATCGAGCAGGGTCGCTGCCATGCGCACCAAAAAGGCCGGTGCCGGCAGCATGAGCTTGGTGCGGCCCGCGCTGCGGGCGATGGTCTGCAGAATCTCCTTCCAGCTCAGGGCGTCGGGACCGCAGAGCGCGTAGGTGCCACCGATGGTCGCGGGCGCTGCCAGGGCGCCCACAAAGGCGTGGGCCACGTTGTACACGCTCACGGGCGCCAGCTTGAAGGCGCCCGCCCCGGACGGTAGCAGGCCCTGGTAGAACAGGGGTGCCGGGAGGGGGCTATCGATGATGTCCCGCCGGAGCTGCGAGCAGAACTCCATGCGACCGCGAGGCGGTCCAAAGATGACCGAGGGTCGGAAGATCGTCCAGTCGAGGCCCGATCCTTTCAGCAGCTCCTCCGCTCGGAACTTGGTCGATTGGTAGCGCGTACCGTTTGGTTTGACGCCGTTGGCGCTCATCAACAGGAAGCGGCGCACGCCCAATTCTTGGGCCGCCGCAACCGTGCGCTCCACACCGCGGTACTGCAGTTCTTCGAACGTGATCCCCTTGCTGGGAAACTCTCGCAGAATCCCGATGTTGTAGATGACCGCATCGCTGCCGGTGAGACAGCGCTTGATGTCTGCCAGCTCGCCCGCGTGCCCTGGGACGATCTCACACCGCTCGGGCTGCTGCACACGTTCCCCGCTCCCCGATCGCACCAGCAACCGCGGCGTATGCCCGGCCTCAAGCAAGGCATCGACCAGATAGGACCCCACAAAACCGGTGCCGCCAATCAATGCGACGCGCATCATTGTTGTCTCCGGGTGAGCCACCCTAGGTTTCTCTGGTTGTCGGTTGCCTACCCCGCGATAGCGCCTCTACGCGCCCAACCCGGGGCGATCCCGTGTTCCAACAGAGAGTTCCAGGATCGCTTCTCCAAACGATAAGGGCCGGAAAAACCGGCCCCGCGCTTTGACCAAGCCCCGGAGGGGCTCGGCGCTAACCTTCGTCGATTCCTTCGGTGCTCGGGTTGTCGATGATGGCGTGCACACGGCTATCGGGGCAATAGGAGTCGGTGAACTCGAAGTCGCTGGACTCACTCATGGTTTGTTACTCCTCAGGCTCGTTACGGGTCGGGTGTGTTTCAAAACCTAGTGCGTTCCTAGGTTGAACTCAAGGATAGGGGCTGGAAGCCCGTTGTCAAGCTTGTCCATCCATCAAAATTTTCTATGGCTACTGCGGATCACCTTCGCCGCACCGCCGGGTGGTGGCGAGTAGCCGCCCCTGCGCAGCCGATCAAACGCAACGGCGTGATCTGGGGTGTGGCGGTCATCCAGCGCGTACCCAGGGCGCGCGGAGCGCTTGCGTGCTGCTGTTTGCGGTAGGGATGGCGCCGGGCCGCGCAGGGTTCCGTGCGTGCGTCGTCAGCGGACGCAGGTCGGTTCAGCAGACCGGAAAGCGAGACGCGACTGGCGCTCGGCCCACAGGCTTCCCGATACTGGCCCATCCTCAACGCGATCCGGAGTCCAGTCCAACCCATGTCCAGTTTCGTCAATGACCTTGCCGCTGTGCTACAGCAGGTGAGCCGGCCCAGCGATTTCTATGCCACGGGTACCCTGGAGATTCACACACCGCGTCTGGGGGTGGAGGGGGTTGGCCACGCTCCTTTCCCATGGAATTGACATCATTGCCTTTCAGGAGCCTTCACCCTGAACCTCGGGACCCGAACCGGCGAGAGGTGCTGGTGCGCACAGGGTTTGAAAGCGCCGCCGATGATCCTCCAGGGCAAAGGCCTCGAAGCGGGCCCGGAATTCCTCCCGCGCCTGCCGCTGAA
>JAEHCY010000130.1 GCA_016880695.1 Chromatiaceae bacterium
ACCCTGGTGGCCCTGCTCCTGCTCGCCGGGATCGGGATGCTCTCGAGCCTGCTAGCCAATATCCCGGTGGTGGCCGCCGCCATGATCATGACCAAGGGTTACCTGGTGGCCGCCGAGGCCGTCCCCGAACTGGCGCTGGCCGCCGGCTTCACCGACTGGCCGGCCGCTACCCTGCCCGTGTTCATCGCCATGATGTTCGGTGCCACCCTGGGCGGCAACGCCACGCTGGTGGGGGCCTCGGCCAACATCGTCGCCGTGGGCATTTGCGCGACAGAGGGGCAGCGGGTGACCTTCATGCGCTTCGTCCGCTACGGACTGCCGATCACCCTGGTGCAATTGACCTTAGGGGCGCTCTATGTCCTCGCGCTGGTCGCCTTCTCGAGCCAATCGCCGTAATCTTTTCGGCCGGGGAAGCCAATACCCTGTCGATCTGGCTCGGCCGTTCTAAACTCCTAAACTCACAAACCGGAGTCTAAAGATGACCATTAACGTCAGCGACCGGGAAAAAGACCGCATCCGTCGTGTATCCGGTCTGTTGTACCAGGCCAGTAAATCGATCCGCGTCCTGAGCTCCGTCGACTGGCCGCAGGAGGTGAAGGCGGAGTTCTTCGCCAAGGGCGCCCAGGAGCTACCCCAGGTCAGCTACCAACCCCTGGACCCCACGCCCGCTATCGAGGCCGTGCGCGAGGCGCGCCGCGAGATCGCGCCCTTCACCCTGGTTGATGTCTGGCTCGAGCGCCAGGCGGATACCCTCGAGCGGAGCGCGCGCATGCTCGCCGCGGTAGGCACTACGGCCTTTTTCGAGTATGGCCGGCAAGTCTACGGCGAGCCCACCGCCCCCCTGCGGGTTGTGCCCTTGACGCCGCTGCAACTCGCTGAGAGCGTCCGCGACACCATTGAGCAGCTTTCCCGGATCGAAATGGACATAGCGCCGCCGGCTTACCACGATGCCGAGGAGGTGGCCCAGGACATCGAACGGGCCGTGCGCGCCCATTTCGGCGAGGCCGCGCCCAAGGTTGTGCTGGTCGACAAGCTCTCGGCCAATGCCCTGGCCACCGCGAAGGAGATCCGCATCCGCCGCGACGCCCGCTTCACCGACCGCGATGCCAGCCAGCTCCTGCATCACGAGGCCTATATCCATTGCGCGACCTCGCTCAATGGCCGGGCCCAGACCGACCTCCCGATCCTCGCCGCCGGCCATCCCGGCACCACACGGACCCAAGAGGGGCTGGCAGTGTTCGCGGAGATCATCAGCGGCTCCATGGAGCTAGACCGGATGCGGCGCCTCGCCGACCGTGTCTTTGCCATCCAGATGGCCATCGAGGGGGCGGATTTTCTCGAGGTCTATCGCTATTTCCTGGAGCGGGCCGCAACCCCCGATCAGGCGTTCGAGAATACACGGCGGGTGTTTCGTGGCGGTGTCATCTCTGGCGGCGCCCCCTTCACCAAGGACGTCGTCTACCTGTTCGGTCTGTTGCAGGTCAGCAATGCGGTCCGGGCCACCTTTGCGACCGGGCGTTCCGATGTCCTGCAACTGCTCTTCTGCGGCAAGCTCGATATCCTGGACATCCCGGCCCTGTGCGAGCTGGCTGCGATGGGTCTGGTGCGGGCGCCGGTGTACCTGCCACCCTGGATCAGCGATCCCCGCTACCTCCTGGCCCTGCTCACCTACTCGACCTTCATGCATCGGGTGGACACCGGAGCCCTGGTGGAGGTTGCCGAGCGGGTGCTAGCCAACGCGCCCATCGTCAAGTTTTAGGCCCGGAGTGCCTTTG
>JAEHCY010000131.1 GCA_016880695.1 Chromatiaceae bacterium
GAGGTGCAGGTGGATCAGGAAGCTGTTGGTGTTGTCCTTCGGCAGGAAGGCGAGCGGAACGCCGAGGGCCGAGACCGGGCCTCCTACCCCCTGGGGACGCAGGAACTGCCAGGCGGGTTGCAGCAGTGAAAGCCAAAATCCCAGCACCAACGCAAGGTAGAGCACGCGCCGCAGGCCGCGGCGTTTCAGGAGCGGCCCGATCAAGCCGCGGTAGCCCCGTTGCAGCACCGCCTGGGCTCGCCATCCGTGGGACCCTCCGGTCGGCAGCAGGCGCCGGGCAAGCCAGGGTGTTACCGAGTAGGCGACAACCAGCGAGGCCACCATCGCCACCGGCACGTTGAAGGTGATCGGATAGAAGTACTGGCCCAGCATCCCGGTGACCAGGGTGAGGGACAGGAAGACCACGACCACGGTAAAGGTGGCCAGCGTGGTCGGATTGCCAATCTCGCTGGTGGCAAGAGTGACGGCCCCGGCCTTGGCCGCGGCCGTGGCGTTTGGGGGCAAGGCCCGATAGTGCCGGTGGGTGCTCTCGGTAACCACGATGGCGTCGTCCACCAGCATGCCGAGCGCCAGAATGAGGGCGTAGAGGGTGATGCGATTGAGGGTCGGCCCCGCCAGCAGGTCCGCGCCCATCACGGCGGCGAAGACCAGCGGGATGGTGACGGCGACCAGGGCCGCGGCCCGCCAGCCGAGGAACAACCAGAGCACCGTGGTGACGGCGCCGATCGCCACCAGCAGGTGCTCGACCAGGCGGCGGACGGTGCGGTCGGCCTTCAGCCCATCGTCGCGGGTCACTACCGCGTGCACCTCTGGGGGCAAAAAGCCCCCGCGCATGGCCTCGACCCGCCCGCGCAGCTCCGCATTGAGGTGCACGGCATTGACGCCAGTGCGCTTGGCCACCGCTATGGTAACGGCGGCCATCTCGGGCTCGGCCGTCTGGCCGAAGCGGCTATCCGCCGGGCCAAAGGCGAAGCGGGTCATCTGCATGAGCTCCTGGGGCGGGCCATCCAGGACCCGCGCCAGGTCACCGAGGCGCAGTATCCGCCCATCCTCCCTGTGCACCACGACTGCGGCGAGCGCCTCGGCCGAGGCGATGCGTTCGCTCAGGCGCAGGGTGCGGTTTTCCCCGGCGTAGACCCGCTGGCCGAGGGGTTGGGAAACGTCCGCCCCGGCGACGGCATCGGCGATCTGGTTGAGGGTGACGCCATACGCCTGCAGTCGTTCCGGCAGGATCTCGATGCGGAGCTCCCGGGACCGGCCGCCTACCAGGTAGCCGGTGCCGACGCCCGAGACGCTGCGCAGCCGTTCGAGCACTCGTTCGGCAACCCGCCGCAGTGCCGTGTCCGGGAGGTGCTCCGCGGTTAGGGTCAGGGTGAAGACCGGTACGTCGTCGACGTCGATCGCCTCGATTCGCGGCTCGCCAGCCGCGGGGGGGAGGCGGTGGCGAGTGCGCAGCACCCGGTCATAGAGGCGTACAAAGGCATCCTCCTTGTCCTCGCCCACCTCGAACTCCACCACCATTCGGGCGAGACTTTCCGCCGCCGTCCCATAGACGTGTTTCACCCCGTCGATGGCGCC
>JAEHCY010000014.1 GCA_016880695.1 Chromatiaceae bacterium
CTCATCCTCGATATCTTTGCCCAGCGTGCCCGCTCTTTCGAGGGCAAGCTGCAGGTCGAACTGGCCCAGCTGGGGCATCTGGCGACGCGGCTGGTCCGCGGCTGGACTCACCTGGAGCGCCAGAAGGGGGGTATCGGACTACGCGGTCCCGGCGAGACCCAGCTTGAGACCGACCGCCGTCTGATTGGGCAGCGGATCGCCCAGATTCGCAAGCGACTCATGCGCGTCGCCGGTCAGCGCGCCCAGGGTCGCCGTGCCCGGCAGAAGGCGGAGCTCCCGAGCGTTTCTCTGGTGGGTTACACCAACGCGGGTAAGTCGACCCTGTTCAACCGCTTAGCCGATGCAGGGGTGTTCGTGGCCGACCAGCTTTTCGCCACCCTCGATCCAACGCTGCGGCGTGTGGGGCTACCGCAGGGCGGGGCTGTGATCTTGGCCGATACGGTGGGGTTCATCAGCGGGTTGCCCCACGGTCTGGTGGCCGCCTTTCGCGCGACCCTCGAGGAGACCACCACGGCCAGCCTGTTGCTGCACGTGGTCGATGCCGCGAGTCCACGGCGCCAGGACTGTGTCGGTCACGTGGATGCGGTTCTGCAGGAGATCGACGCGGATCGGATTGCCCAGATCCTGGTTTACAACAAGATTGATCTGCTTCCCGATGAGCTGCCGCGCATCGAGCGGGATGCAGAGGGGGCGGTGCAACGGGTTTGGGTCTCCGCGCGCACCGGTGCCGGAATCGATCTATTGCTCGCGGCAATGGCGGAGTATCTGCACCGGGATCCGGTCAAGTGTCGGGTCCGTTTGGCCCCCTGTGAAGCCCGGATTCGGGCCCTGCTTTTCCGGCAGGCGGAGGTGCTCTCGGAGCAGGTGACCGACGAGGGGGGCTGGGAAATGGAGGTGGAGCTCGCGCGTCGCGACATAGAGCGGCTGATGCGCCAGGAGCAGGTGCTTGCCGGTGCAGTGATTGCCTAAGGTCGTGCGCCTCCCTAGAATCCCCAAGAAAGCGCAGGATTCCGTAGTAGGCTCAGGTTGCCCGGGGCGATTGTGGGCTCGTAGCGCGAATCACTTGAAATTGTGCGGTGTCCCTGCAGGCAGGTAGCAGCCACCGGAGCCCGAGATGTGGGCACGACGGTAGAATTCGCCGAGGCGGTCCAGGCGGGACGGCAGCGTGGAGCGTGCTCCCGAAGCACTCGGGATCGATATACGGGGTCTCCTTGGGAAGGGGACCGCCGATCCGGCGCGACAATGGGTTCTGGCGATGCCAGGTTAGGGTCAACGACGTGGGTTGAGTGGCGGAGTAACTATGGCTTGGAATGAACCGGGAGGCGGTGGCAAGGATCCCTGGAGTGGCAAGGGCGGTGACCAGGGTCCACCGGAGCTCGATGAGGTGGTGCGTAAGCTCCAGGAGAAGCTCGGTGGCCTGTTCGGCGGGCGCAAGGCGCCCTCGGGCGGTGGCGGAGGGCAGGGCGGTAGCTCTGGCCGATCTGCCGCTCACTTCAGCCCCAAGGCGCTGGGGGTGGGGGCGGCCATCCTGGTGGTGATCTGGCTTGCCTCCGGCATCTACATTATCGAACCCGCCCAGCGTGGTGTGGAATTGCGGTTTGGCGCCTACAGCCGGGTGACCGAACCCGGACCCCACTGGCACATTCCCTATCCGATCGAGAACGTGGTCAAGGTCAACGTTGACGAGTTGTCCTCGTTCCGACACAAGGCGGAGATGCTCACCAAGGATGAGAATATCGTCGACGTGGAGTTGACCGTCCAATCGCGCATCGCGGATGCTGCTGACTATCTGTTCCAGGACCAGAGCCCCGAGAAGACCCTGCGGGATGCCACCGAGACGATCGTTCGCGAGACCATCGGACAGAGCAGGCTCGACTTCATCCTTACCGAAGGCCGCGGCTCGGTCGCCCACACCATCAAGGAGCGTACCCAAGGTCTCCTGAACCAATACAAGACGGGTCTTGAGGTTACCTCCATCAACATGCAGCCCGCCAAGCCGCCGGAGCAGGTCAAGGAGGCGTTTGACGATGCAATCAAGGCGCGGGAGGACAAGGAGCGGCTCGAGAATAAGGCCGAGGCCTATAGCAACGAGGTGCTACCGCGCGCTCGCGGCGAGGCGGCGCGGGCGGTGGCCGATGCCACCGCCTATCGCGAGAAGGTGGTCGCTGAGGCCGAGGGTGAGGCCGCCCGTTTTTCCGCTGTCTTGGCGGAATACCAGAAGGCGCCTGCGGTGACCCGAGAACGGCTCTATCTCGATGCCGTGCAACAGGTGCTCACCGATGCCCATCTGGTCCTGCTTGACACCAAGGGCAGCAACAACCTGATGTATCTACCGCTGGATCGGCTCATTCGGCAGTCCCCGGCCAGCGATGTGAGCCGCCAGCCCGCCGCCTCGCCGCCGGCCGTTTCCCACGAGCCGCCAGCTCCGCCCACTCAGCGCGAGGTCGATCGCAGTAGGAGGACGCGCTAATGAATCCATCCGCCAAGGTTTTCATACCGCTCGGCCTGTTTCTCGCGGGTCTCCTGGTCTACGCCTCTACCTTCGTGGTCAAGCAGTGGGAGGTGGCGATCAAGCTCCGCCTCGGTGAGATCGTCGATAGTGACTACAAGCCGGGCCTGCATTTCATGGTCCCCGTCCTCAACAACGTGAGCAAGTTTGACGCACGGATACAGACCCTCGATTCGCAACCGCAGCGTTTTCTCACGGTTGAGCAGAAGGACGTGATCGTCGACTCCTACGTCAAGTGGCGCATCTCCGATGTGGCCCAGTTCTATCGTTCCACTGGCGGGAATGCAGAGCGCACCTCCCGGTTGCTCGGGGAGCGGATTAGCACCAGCCTGCGAGACGAGTTCGGGCGTCGGACGATCCAGGAGGTGGTATCGGGCGAGCGTAAGGAGATCATGGACCTGCTCACCAAAGAGGCTGATCGCAATGCCAACGAGCTCGGGGTGGAGATCGTGGACGTGCGGGTGAAAAAGATCGACCTGCCCC
>JAEHCY010000132.1 GCA_016880695.1 Chromatiaceae bacterium
CTGACCACGCCGGTAGGGACGGTGCGGACCATCACTCCTGCCACCCAAAACGTCGATATCGGTCTGTTGCCTGGGAAGCGGGTCGATGTCGGCAGCGAGCTCTACCTATTCGACAGGGGATGGGACCTGCACGGCAAGGTCGAAGTGACGGAAGCTGCCCGCGACCATGCCAGCGGCACCTATCGCGGCGAGACCCTGGCGGCGGTGGAGCCGGGCGATGGACTGCGGGCTGGGCCTGGCATCCACTTCCTTGAGGTGATGCTCTCCGCCCTAGTGCCCTACAAGATCTGGCTGATCGTGGTGCTGGTATCGCTGATCAGCTTCGTGGGCTACGGGCTGATCAAGGTCATCGGCAGCGGTGCCGGCATCGGTCTCACCGGACTCATCGGGGGGCTGGTGTCGAGCACCGTCACCACCCTGAGCTTTGCCAAGCGCAGCAGCGAGACCCCGGGAGCCAACCGGTTGTTCGCCATGGCCATCCTCTTGGCCAGTTCGGTCATGTTTCCGCGCCTAATCCTGGAGATCGCGGTGGTCAACCCCGCCCTGATGAAGAATATCGCGGTGCCACTCTCAGTGATGGGACTCACCGGTTTCGCCCTCGCCGGGCTTCTTTATCGACGTTCCCGCACGGCCCAGGCCGAGGCGCCAACAGTCGCCTTCGACAACCCCTTCAGCCTCAAGTCCGCAGTCAGTTTCGCTCTAGTGTTCGCCGCCATCCTGATGTTCACCCGACTGGCTACCACCTACCTGGGCAACGCCTGGTTGCCAGCGGTGGCCCTGGTCAGCGGTCTCACCGACGCGGATGCCATCGCCTTCTCCCTGAGCAGCCTGCAACGAGCCGGGCTGGTGCATATCGACTGGGCCAGCTTCAATCTGGTTCTGGGTGCCCTTTCCAACACCTTCATGAAGCTGTTCTTGGTGTTCGGGCTCGGTCACCGCGAGCTGTTCAAACACCTACTCCTCTCCTTCCTGGTGATCGGCGCGGTGGGTCTGGTCACGATGTTCCTGTACTACGATCTGGCCGCCGCGTTACCGACCTGACCGGACCCGTCTCAGGGTTTCGCTTACCGGACAGCTTGCCACCAAACCGTAAACTTCGTAGTCTTTGACGGCCCATTTCCCATCCGGTTGAGCGAGACGTCAGACCCATGGAGATCTCCACCGATACCGCCCGATTCAACATGATCCAACAGCAAGTCAGGCCCTGGGACGTCTTCGACGAGCAGGTGCTCGAGACGATGCAGGGTGTGCCGCGGGAGCTTTTCGTCCCCGATGCCTATCGGGGCCTGGCTTACGCCGACGTGGCAATTCCCATCGGCGGGGGGCAACAAATGCTGGAGCCCAGGATCGTCGGCCGCCTGCTGCAGGCGCTTCGCCTCACGCCAGCGGACAAGGTGCTCCAGATCGGGGCGGGAACCGGTTACGTCACCGCTTGCCTCGCTCGCTTGGGTGGAAACGTCACCTGCTTGGAGCTTCAGGATAGCCTTGCCGAGCGGGCACGCGCGAACCTCACCGCACTGGGCATCGCCAACGCCGAAATTCGCAGCGGCGACGGGCTAGGCGCACCCCCCTCGGACGGCCCCTTCGATGCCATCGCCCTGACCGGATCACTGCCAACAGCGGACGGACTCGATACCCTAACAGCTCAGCTCAAACCGGGGGGCCGGCTCTTCGCCGTCGTTGGCGAGGACCCGGTGATGGAGGCGCTCCTCATCGAGCGGCTGGGCGAGGGCGGCTACCGCCAGCGCCGGCTGTTCGAGACCAGCATTCCTGCCCTGGTCAATGCCCCGCAACCGAGGCGGTTCGTCTTCTAGCGCAGGCCAGCCACAAGGGGCGCGCTATGCGCCAGATGACGCCCGGCGAGCTCAAGCAGCATCTGACCGAGGGGCGGGGGAACCCTTTGTTGCTCGATGTCCGCGAGCCCTGGGAGGCCCGGATCTGCCGCATCGAGGGCGCCCAGCTCCTACCCATGCGCCATATCCCCAGCGCCCTCTCCGAGCTCAACCCCCGGCGGGAAACCGTATTGATCTGCCACCACGGCATCCGCAGTCGCCAGGTGGCCCTCTATCTGGAACATCAGGGCTTCACCAATGTGATCAACCTCGAGGGCGGATTGGCGGCCTGGAGCCAGGACGTGGATCCCGCCATGGCCACTTACTGATCCCGGCAGCCCCCTACTCATCGGACGAAGCGAAGCCCAGGCCCCTTACCGTCCGGTCGCCAGCCGCTCCTCCAACAGATCCAACAGCCGTTTCAGTGCCCCGCGGTTCTCCTTCACCACCCGCCGGCCGCACTCACCGATGCGGGACCGCTCAACGGCATCCGCCAGCCAGCCCCCCATCACCTCGGCCAGTGCCTCCGGACCCGCGACCCGCACCGCCGCGCCGCGCTCCACCAGGAGCTCGGTGATCTCGGCGAAGTTGAAGGTATGGGGACCAACCGCCACCGGCAGTCCGGCCGCCGCCGCCTCGAGCAGGTTATGACCGCCCACGCCGACCAGGCTCCCGCCGATGAAGGCCGCATCCGCCGCCCCCAGGTACACCGCCAGCTCACCCATGGTGTCACCGAGAAACACGGCTGTGTCGGCAGCACAGGGCCGATCCTCGGTGCGTGCCACTAGGCTGAAGCGGTGCCGCCTCACCAGCGCCGCTACCCGGGGGAAACGCTCGGGGTGGCGCGGCACCAGCACCAGGAGGGCATCGGGGATCTCCCGGCGGATCCGCTCGTGGGCCGCCAGCACGGCCTCCTCCTCTCCCTCATGGGTGCTCCCGGCGACCCAGACCGGTCGCGTGCTGCCCCACAGCCTTCGAATCGCCTCGGACCGATCACGCAGGCTGGCCGGCGGGGTCACGTCGAATTTCACACTGCCGGTCACCCGAACGCGCTCCGGCTTCGCACCGAGCGCGATGAAGCGGCTTGCGTCGGCCTCCGACTGGGCAGCGATGAGCGAGATGCGTCGCAATGTCCGCGCGGTGAAAGCCCCGAAGCGAGCGTAGCCCGCGGCCGAGCGAGCCGACAGGCGGGCATTCGCCAGCACCAGGGGAATCCCGCGTTGCTCACAGACCGCGATCAGGTTCGGCCAGATCTCGGTCTCCATCACCACCACCAGGCGAGGGGCGAGGCGATCGAGCAAGCGGCGCAGGATCGGCCCCAGATCGTAAGGCATGTAGCGGTGAGCAACCCGCTCACCGAGCAGTTCCCGCAACCGCACGGCACCGGTTGGGGTGGTGGTCGTCACCAGTACACCGAGGTTGGGGTGGCCCTCCATTAGGGCCTTGAGCAAGGGCAGCGCCGCCTGCACCTCCCCCACCGACACCGCATGCACCCAGACACCCGCCGGTTTGGGGCCTTCGGCATCCAGGCCCACACGCTCGCGCCAGCCTGAGCGGTAGGCAGGCAGGTGCAGGCTGCGCCAGAACAGGCGCAACAGCGCCAGCGGGAGCAGCAGGTACAGTACCAGACTGTAGAGACGCTCCAAGATCCTGCCCCGCCCTCACTCGTCCCGGATCGCGCGGATGATGTCGCTGGTGGAGCACCCCTCTCGATAGGGCAGGATCACGACCTCGCCGCCGGATTCGCGCACACAGGCACCACCGGCCACCTGTTCGGGGCGATAATCACCGCCCTTGACCAGCACATCGGGGAGGATGCGGCAGATGAGCCGTTCGGGGGTTTCTTCCTCGAAGCCCACCACCCAATCCACCGACCCGAGCCCCGCCAGCACGGCCATACGCTGGGGCAGCGCGTTCACCGGCCGGGTCGGGCCCTTGAGGCGCCGTACCGAGGCATCGGCGTTCACCGCCACCACCAAGCGGTCCCCCAGTCGCCGGGCCTGCTGGAGGTAACCGACGTGACCCGCGTGGAGAATATCGAAGCAGCCATTGGTCATGACGATGCGCTCACCCTGGGCGCGCGCCACCGCCACCGCTTCGACCAGCTCCTCTTCCGAGAGAATGGTGTGCCACTCGCTACCCTCCAGCGCTGCGCGCAGCTCGCGGCGGGTAACGCTTGCCGCGCCAAGCTTGCCCACCACCACCCCGGCGGCACCGTTGGCAAGCACGGCGGCATCCGCCAGCCCAATTCCCGTGGCCAGCCCCGCGGCGACAACACCGATGACGGTGTCCCCGGCACCGGTGACGTCGAAGACCTCTCGCGCGCGGGTGGACAGGTGCAGGGCCGGATGACCCTCCTCCACCAGGAGCATGCCCCGTTCGCCCAGCGTCACCAGAAGCGCCCGCAGCGCGAGCTCCCGCCGCAGGGCCTCGGCCCGTTTCACCAGCTCGGCATCGTCCCCACAGGGACCGACGACCTCCTCGAGCTCCGCCCGATTCGGGGTGAGCAGGGTGGCCCCCCGGTAGCGCGAAAAATCCCGGCCCTTGGGATCCACCAGCACAGGCACCCCTCTGGTGGCAGCCAACCCGATCAGCGCCTGGGGCTCCGCTACCGTGCCCTTGGCGTAGTCCGAGATCACCAGGACCTGGGCCTGTTCGAGCGCCCGCCGGCATAACCCCGGCAAGGGGTCCCGCTGCAAGGGCCGCAGCGACGCCTCGAAGTCGAGCCGGATGAGCTGTTGATGCTGGCTCAGCACCCGCAGCTTGGTGACCGTGGGTACATCGCCACGGCTTCGCACCAGGCAATGGATTCCGGCTTGCCGCAGACGTGCCTTGAGCACGCGACCGGCCTCATCCGCGCCCACCACACCGGCGAGCCAGACCTGGGCCCCCAAGGCCGCGAGGTTGAGGGCCACATTGGCGGCGCCGCCTGGGCGGTCGTCCATCGTCTGGACGTGCACCACCGGCACCGGCGCCTCGGGGGAGATGCGGCTCGCGCGCCCGCTCCAGTAGCGGTCCAGCATGAGATCGCCCGCCACCAGCACCCGGGCCGCGCTGAAATCTGGGATGGCGGGGGTACGCATGGGCGCTAGTCGGAGAGGTCGCGTGCGACCGATGATTGCACGATCAGCTCGGCCCGCCGCTCGCGCCAGGCGCGCAGCGCCGGGATCGGACGGTTCTTCATCCCGAGCTTCCACCCGAAGCCCAGGAGGTTATCGCCGAAAGAGATGGCCTTGCGCGGCAGCACCAGGGGGTGATCCTGGGGCTCGGCCGATCCCCGCAGACAGGTCACCGCGCTACGGTAGCCCGCATCCGCTGCGCTCTCCACCGCGGACCGATTGAAGCTGCCGAAGGGGTAGCAGAGGTGAGCCACCTCCACTCCAAGCAGATCCTCCAGGGCCGCCTTGCTGTCGGCAAGCTCGCGGTGCTGGCGCGCCGGGTCCACCTCCGCCAGCTTGGGATGGGTTACCGTGTGGGAACCCACTTCCATGCCCTCGTCGCGCAACCGCCGCGCCTCCGCCGGACCCATCAGGCGCGGGACCGGCCGGCCCGGGTCCTTGGCGAACCACTCCGCCGCCCGCCCTAGGTAACCGCTGATCAGATAGACCATGGCCGGGAAGCCGTGGCGCTGCAGCTCGGGAAGGGCGTAGCGGAAAAACCCCTCATAGCCATCGTCAAAGGTCAGCACCACCGCACGTCCGGGCCAGGGTCTCTGCCCCCCCAGGCACCCGAGCGCCTCCTCCATGCGCAGCACCCGGTAGCCGAAGCGCTTGAGGAACCCCATCTGCGCCGCGAAACGACGGTAGTGACAGTAGTTAGCGCGGTGCGCCCGCATCGGCGGGAAATCCCCCACCTGGTGGTACATGAGGATGGAGAGGTGTCCGCCCATGCTTCCGCCCCATCAGGCGCCGGAGAGCCGATTATACAGGTCGAGGTACTGGCGCATGATCGGCCCGCGGCCGAAATCCTCTTGCGCTCGACGCCGCCCCCCCTCGACCAACTCATCCGCCAAGCCCCGGTCCAGTAGCACCTGCCGAATTCCCTCCGCGAGTGCGGCCTCATCGGCGCAGGGTACGCACCAGGCGTCCTCGCCGTGGCGGGCAATCTCCAGGGCACCCCGAAACCGCGTGGTCACCAGCGGCCGCCCCAGGACCCAGGCCTCGAGCACCACGTTTCCGAGGGCCTCCTCCTCGAGCGACGGGAACACCACCAGGTCCGCCAGTTGGTAGTAGGGGGCGGGATCGGCCTGCCAGCCCGCCCAAAGGACCCGCTCGCCCACCCCGGCCCGCTCCGCCTGGGCGCGCAACGACGCGGCGAGCACCCCATCTCCGAGCAACAGGAGCCGCAGGGGTCGCCCGCCAATCTCTCGTGGCAGGCGTGCCAGGGCGGCGAGCAGGTAGCGATGACCCTTGACCTCCACGAACCGACCCGGTGCCAGCAGCACCCAGGCATTGGAAGGGATGCCGAGATCCCGGCGCAGGGCGGCGAGGTGGCTCGGCGCCACGGGCTCCGCCGGCTCGATGAAGTTGTAGATATGGAACACCCGTTCCCGGGGAAGCCCGTTACCGATCAGGTAGTCGCACAGTCCACGGGTGTTGCCGATCCAGGCATGGGCATGGCGGTAGGGAGCCAGGTCGTAGTAGCCACCAAGCCGGGCGAGGTGCAGTGGACGCCCTCCGGCCCCCACCCGGGTGAGTCGGGTGGCGCGACCCATGTAGGTCTGCACGATCTCAGGGCGAAGCTCCCGCAGCAGTTGGCTCACCGCCCCTCGTGACCAGGGATCCCAAACGCTGCGAAACGGCAGCCGGTGCACCCGCGCCCCACCGAGATCCAGCGTCTCGAGCTCACTTCCGCGGCGGATGGCCACCTCCGGTGCGGTGCCAAGCTCACCAAGCGCGCGGACGAAACGGCCGAACCAGCGCTCTGCCCCACCGAGGGCCTTACTGCCAACCATCTGCAGGGTGCTAACCAATCGCCCTCTCCTCCTCGGCAAGCACCTGCCGATAGACGGCGAGATTGCCCTCGACCATCCCATCCACCGAGAACTCCCGCAGCATCAGCTCCCGGCCGGCACGACCTAGCCGCTGGGCCAGATCGGGGTCTCGCAGCAGGCGGCCGATCGCCTGCGTCAGGGCCACCACATCCCCCCGCGGCACCAGCAAGCCATTGACCCCGTCGCGCACCGCCTCGGGAATGCCGCCGGTGTCACCGGCCACGATCGGGATGCCGGCGCTGGAGGCCTGGAGCAGGGATACCCCCAGACCCTCGCGGATCGCCGGATGCACCAGTACCCTGAGGCAGGGTAGGACATTGGCCAGATCACGGCGGAACCCCGCCAGGGTCACTACCCCCTCGAGTCCCAGCTCCCCGATCTGGCGGCGGATCTCCGGCTCCGCGGGTCCCTGCCCGAAAAACAGGACCCGTAGCCTGGGGAACTCCCCGAGCAGGTCCGACAGGGCCTGCAACAGAAATCGATGGCCCTTGCGCGAGATGAGCTGGGCGACCACCCCGATGACCGCCGCGTCCGGCTCCAACGCAAACGCGCGCCGAAACCACGCCTGGTCACAGGGTCGCAGGAACGGACCGGCATCCACGGCACTGCGGACGCACACCAGTTTCTCGGCCGGCAGCCCTTCCGACAGAAGCACCCTGCCGATTCCCTCGGAGATGGCCACTACCCGGTGATGCAACCGGTACTTGAGCGCCACCGCCCAGCGGGCTTCGGGGTTATCCTGCCGCCGCGAATAGACCGCGGGCACCCCCGCCAAGCGGGCCGCGATCCCGCCCATCACGTCCGCCCCGATCCGACTGTGGAGATGGACCAAATCGGGCCTCCAGCCGCGCATGACGCGGTGGAGACGCCAGGTCAGGGAGACATCCAGATCGCCCCCCATGTGCAGCCCGCGCACCGTCGCAAAGGGTGCCGCAGCGTGACTGAGGTCGCTCCCCGCCCGGCACACCAGTAAGTTCTCCACCCCCCGCTGGTGCAGCCCCTCGAGCAGGTAGAGCACCTGCTGGGCGCCTCCGTAGAGGTTGCGCCCCCCTTCGACGTGGAGGATCTTCATGGGACCGCGGGCACTGGGGTGAGGAGCGCTCGGGCGGCCTCCACCACCTCCGCCACCCCGATCGCCTTCATGCAGCTGAAATCACCCGAGCAGGTCGGTCGTCGGCGGCAGGGGGAGCAAGGCAGCGCATGGTAGAGCACTCGCGCGTTGCCTCGGGTGGTCTCACGGTAGGGGCAGGTGGAACCGAACAGGAGCAGGCTGGGCCGACCGAAGGCAATGCCCATGTGACTGAGGCCCGTGTCCACACCGATCAATAGCCTGGCGTGCTTGATCAAGGCCGCCGCCTCGCGCAGGGTCGTCTCGCCGACGAGGTTGAGCAAGCCATCCACTTCGGGCGTGGCCAGTGACAGTGCCGCCGCGGCCCCGCGGTCGCCCGGTCCACCGAGCATCAGCGATGGAAGTCCCAGCTCGACCTGAAGCCGGCGAGCCAGATCACGCCACCGATCAGCAAACCAGTGCTTCTGGGGTCGCGTGGTAAAGGGACAGAGCACCGCGTAGCCCTCCGCAACCCTCCGGCACACCGCCAGCTCCCGCGCAAAGGCCTCATCGGCCTCGGTCAGCCCCACCTCCATGGAGAAGGGCTGCACCGGCAAACCCAGGCGTTCGGCGAGAAACCGATACTCCGAGCCGATGAGATCGGCATCACCTCCCCGCGCCACTACCCGGCTCATTAGGAGCCCGCTGCCCTCGCGCGAACCAAGCCCGAGTCGTTCCGGGGCCCCGCTGAGCCAGGTCAGCAGGCCGCTCTTCAACAGCCCTTGCAGATCGATGGCCAGGTCGAAGCGGCGTCGCGCCAGCCCCGCCCGGAACTCCCGCACGCACCCGAGAAGCGCTACCCATTGGCGACGGTGCCACAGCTCGCGCCATTCCCCAACGGGCCAGACGATAACCTCATCGAGCTCGGGATGGGCATCCAAGAGGGGACGACTCTCCGGCTGCACCAGCCAGGCGAGGTGGGCCTGGGGATACGCCCGGCGCAATGCCCGGATCAGGGGCGAGGCGAAGACGATGTCGCCAATGGCGCTGAGACGAACGAGCAGGATGCGCGGCCGGGCGGAGGCTGTGCGGGTCAACGACTTCCCGATCCCCCTCGCGGCATCGGGGTATCGCTCAGCGGCCACTTCAAGACCAGGTTGTAGGCGGAGCCGATCAACAGGACCCAGTAGACCCTCCAGTCGTGGTGTACCACACGGTAGTCGATGAGGCACCACAAGAGGGTGAAGAGCAACGCACCGCCGAGGAACAAACTGAGATCCGCCGGGATGCGCCGCTCCTTGGAGGCACGGCGCAAACCCGCCAACAAGGCGAGCATCGGCAGGGCGAACAGGGTGAATCCCAAGACGCCGAACTGAACCAGCACCTCTAGGTAGGTGTTGTGGAGATGCCGAAGCAGCCGGCCCGATTCCAGGCGAAGCTGGGGGCGATCGCCGCTCGCGATCAACTCGTCGGTCACATCCGCCCCCCAGCCCAACCAGGGGCGTTCACGCCACTGCTCGAGCCCAAAAAGCAGAAGGTGCCAACGTTGATCGAAGGAGGAGCGGGCGGCATCGGTCACCGCGCCGCTCGGGGGTTCCCGGGTCCTGTCCGCGTCGATGCCCGCGCGGTGGCTAAGCAACGCGCTATTGGCCACCAGCAACAGCGCCACCAGAGCGCAAGCGCCGCCGATGGCAACCCGGCGCCGCAGCGACCAGCCCATTCCAGGAGTACGCAACTGGCGGTACTGGGCGATCAGGATCACCGGTACGACGACCGCCATGGCCAGCCAAGCCGCTAGGGTCTGCGACTGGATGAACCCCTGCAGCAGCACCGCGAGCGCCAGGAGCCACCCAAGAAAACGGACCGACGGCGGTCCGTAGCGGGAGGTCCCCCTGCTCCCCACCAAGCGCCCGCCCAGCGTGATCAGGCCGATCAGGGCGGTCCCCGAGTAGAGGGCAAAGGCGACGGTGGGAAAGC
>JAEHCY010000133.1 GCA_016880695.1 Chromatiaceae bacterium
ACCATGCCCCCGACCCTGGAGATGGGTCGCGATCCTGCCCAGCGTCCGGGAGACTGCAGCGGATTCGAGGGGGCATCTGCCGACCACCGCCGGCGGGCCGGCGCCTGAAAAGGATCTCGGCAACAGCTAGTCTGCCCGCGGCGCGAGGTGGGTGACACCCTGCGGCCGGGTGTTCCTCAGGTTCGGCTACGGGTTACGGACCCTCTTCGACGCGCTTCTAGCCGATTGATCACCCAGGCGCCCGCCCTGCGCAGCGCCTTGTTGGCAAAAAGCGCGGCGCCCAGGCGCGTGCTGCCGAACGCTGTGAGCAACCTGGCCATTTCTCCCAGAGGCAGCGGTGCGGCGGTGGCGGTTGCACCCTGCGCACTCTGGACCCAATGGCTCCAGAGGGTGTCAGCCACGCTGGTCAGTCGCGCATACTCCACCGCGAGGGCAGCCAGCTCCCGCGCGAAGCCCGGACCGGGTCGCTGGCGGGGTTGTAAAGTGCTGAGCTGGCGGGCTCGGTCGAGACTTTCGAGGAGCCTCTGCGCCGTCACCTCGCGGCTGAAGTGCGTTCGGATGCGTTGTGCGGCGGCACCTCCCAGGGTGCGGCGGAGATTCGGCTCCTGGACCAATCGGGTGATCGCGGAGACGTAATGCGCGAGCTCCTCGGTTCCGTGGGCGATCATGCAGCCGCAGTCAGGGGTGAGCGCCTCGGCCTGGCCGCCGACAGCGGCAACCACGGGAACGACGCCCAGCCCCATGGCCTCGAGCAGGGCAACAGAGATGCCTTCGTACTGCGAGGGGAGCAGAAAGATGTCCGATGCGCAGAGCGCTTCGAGCCACTTGCCGTGATCGATTGTCCCAAGGAAGTGGACCGAAGAATCCAACCCATACTTGTCGATAAGCTTTTCCAGCGCCGGCCGCAATTCCCCATCGCCGATCACCAGCGCACGGAACGGGATTCCGCGCTGGTTGAGCTCGCGCAGGATCTCCGCAAACAGAAGCGGCCTTTTCTGCTCACAAATACGCCCCGCAAAGGTGATCACGGGTATCTCTTCTGTGAGCCCGACGGCCGTACGGGCGTTGGCGCGGTCCACCGCCGAGCGCTCGCTGAGCTCGATACCGGAATAGCACACCTCAATCCGGTCCCTGTCGCCGCCTCGGCCCACCATCCACTCGCGCAAATTGCCGGTGGTGACGAGGCTCAGGTCGAGCATCTCCTGATAACCGACCCCGAAGCGCGGATGTCCGCCGTTCAGCCAGTGGGGCTCTTCGGCGTGGCAGAGGTCGAGAAAGGTGACCCCTGGGCAAAATGCGCGCAGGTAGGGAAGCATCTGATAGCCCAGGGTACTTCCGGTGACCAGAACGGTGTCGATCTGGCGGGAGCGGATCAGGTAGAGAACGAAGCGCGGAAAATCCACCAGGCGCAGGAAGTTGGGTAGAACGAAGACGTCCGGGGTGAGCTTGGCAAACTCGGGTAGCCAGTTGTGGGGCGAATCGATCGTTGCGCAGACCGTTACCTGGTAACCGCTCCTTCTCAGCAGCTCGATCCAGTCCAGATTGACCCGATCGGCGCCCCCCGTGACCATCCAAGGCACGAGGAAAAGGATGCGGCGCGCACCTGGGTCCTTGACTAGCGGATTATCGAACGGCGGCTGGGATGAGACGGCCTCGAAGGCATCCGGGGGCCGTTTCTGCGGGGCCGGGAAGCGGGCCTCGAGGCCCGCGTACTTCGCGGCGACCCTGCGCTCGAATTCACGGTGTACGCCTTCGGCATCCATGATCTGCGAATAACGACCGCTTTTCCGCTTCCGGTACCATTGGAGGTACTCGCGGATGGTGTGCCCCCAGTAACCCACATTGGCCAGGGCAAGCCAATAATCCCAGTCCTCGTGCCCAAAGCGGATGGAGGTGTCGAAACCACCGGATGCCTCGAAGGCGGAGCGACGGACGACGGAAAAGATCGGCCCGCTATTGGCCTTGAGGTGCTCCTTGCCTCGCTCGAAGCCGATGCGCCAGAGAAACTCCTCCTCCCCGAAGTTCGCCGTCCACGCATTGCAGAACCCGAATTCCGGATGCGACTCGAGAAACCAGGCGCACTTCTCGAGGTAGGTCGGCTCGAACAGATCATCACTGTCGATTAGGCAGATATAGCGCCCCACTGAATGACTAAAGGCCGCATTGCGCGCCGCGGCGGGCCCGGCATTGTCCTGCCGGAATACGCGGATGCGCGAATCGCTGGACCCGACCGAGGCGAGCCGGGCCAATGACCGGGGTTCCGTGCTCCCGTCATCGACGATCACCCATTCCCAAGCCTGAAGCGATTGCCCGAGAAGGGAGCTTGCCGTCTCGAGGAAGGACTCATCGGTGTTGTAGAAGGGGGTGATGATCGACACCACCGGGATCGAGCCCCGGTCCGCGGGCAGGTAAGAGTAGTCCGGGCGCCTCGGAGAGACCGGGGTATTGGAGAAATCGGCTTGTTCTGGGTTAATCACGGGTCGAAATTAGGGTCGTGGTTGAGGATGCGGGTGCCGGCTGAGCCTGTCATGAGACGCTGGCCCCAGGCTTCGCCGTCAGCAGCGGTGACGGGGACGATGGCCGCTGACCAACTGGGTCACCCGTCGCCCTCGGAGTCCCGATGCTTGGGCGGTGGGTTTGGCGCCAGGTTTAGGGCAGCGATGATCCGCCAAGACAGGGATTGCTCGAGGTGCTCGATCCACGCCTGCTGCGCGCCTTGAACGGATGCCAGGTCCTGCAACCGTTGATGCAGAGATTGGTTCTCCTGATGGAGAGATTGGTTCTCCGCCGCCTGGTCGGCGATCGCCGCTTCCAGTCGTTGGGTGTGGGCGACCAGCCACTGCTTTCCCTCCTCGAGGCTGGCGATCCAGGCGCTCTGCTCGGAGACAATCTGGTCGCGCTGGGCCAGGGTCTCTTCGAGTCTCTGGTTCTGCCCCACCAGCCACTCCCTAGTCTCTTCCAGCTTCGCGATCCATGCCTTCTGCTCGGCGATGGTCGTCTCCCGCTCCGCCTCGATAGCAGAGGATACCTCAGCGAGCAGGGTGTCGGTTTGGGTGGCGGCGCGCCAGTCGATGCCGGCGCCATCAAGGTAATGCCGGAGCTCACGATCCGGTGAGACAAGCTCCCGCACCAGCGCATCCTTTGGTGGACCCCACAGGAATCCCAGGAAATAGTGAAACAACGCGCTAAGCGCGTTGCCCCGCAGAATCTCCGCAAAGCGGCTCAGGTACGCCTTCCAGTCCTGCGGAGCGCTACCCCTGCGCCACAGCAGGTAAAGAAAAAAGGCCAGGACCGCTGCCCGCTCGACGTCCACCCGGTGGCTCGCCTCGGAGATCGTGTTGCCTGCATGCAGTCGATATCCCAACAACGGCCGGTCCAGAAAGGCGATCACCTCGCCACAGGCACACAACCGCAGACAAAAATCCAGGTCGTGGCTGTAGCGCAGCGGCGCGAAGTAGCCGACCCGGGAAAAAGCCGAACGCCGCAGGAAGAGATTCGACGTGCTCACCACCAGGTTGGCGTTGGCCAACGCCAGTGAGAGATCGCCGACCTGGTGGAAATAGGCCCTGGCGTTCTGGTACCAGGGACTCTCCTGCTCCTCGCCCGCTTCGTTGACGAACCGCACCGCCGTGACCACCGCGGCCGCATCCGGTTGGTTCCGCATCAGATCCCGACAGGCATCCAAGCGCTGGGGAGAATACAGGTCGTCGGAGTTGAGAATGGCGATGAATTCCCCCGTGGCCCGGTGGATCGCGGCGTTGAGGGTCTGGTGGGCGCCCTGATTGGGCTGGGACCAGAAGATGATCTCGGGGTGAGCCTGGCGAAGACCACGCAGGATCTCGGCCGAACGGTCGGTGGACCCGTCGTCGACGACGATAATCTCGAAGGGCGTGAGGGTCTGGCCGAGAACGCTGTCGATGGTCTGCTCGATGAAGCGCTCATGGTTATAGAGGGGAATGACGACCGAGACCCGCTCCATGGACTCTGTGGACGCCTGATGCGGACCCTGATTGGCGATCGGCTGGGGCGGCGCCGGATCATCGGTGGGTACCGCTGTCGCAGCATCCGCCCTGGGGGCACCAGTGGGGGGAGAGGCCACTTTCGGTTCCTCTATTGACGCGGAGAAGGGTTGCCAGTGGTCAGGGAGTCGCCCGCGGACGAGCGCCGCCCGCTCGCGATGAGCTCATCGTAGACGGCTACACATTCGGCAGCATACCGCGCGATCGGCTTGGGCGGTCGAGCGCTGCGACTCAGGCGGGCGAGCAGATCCGGTTCTCGGATGAGTCGTTCGAGTGACCGGGCCAAGGCATTGACGTCGCCAGCCGCAAACAGCAACCCGTTGTCGCCGTGCACCACCACCTCCGAAAGCCCTTCAAAGTCCGCGGCAACCACCGGACACCCAAACGCCTGTGCCGAATAGACGACCAAGGGTGTATTTTCGTACCAGAGCGAGGGAACGACGAGCACGTCGATTCCCGCGAAAACCTCGCCAATGCGCTCGACGGAGAAGGTCCCCAAGAAGCCAATCCGCTCATCCCCGGCCGCCTGCGCCCGCAGTTGCGCCGCATAGTCCGGGAAGTCTTCCGGGCGGCCGTAGATCTGGAGGGCAATCGGCTGCCCGGCGATCTGCCGCACGGCCGCGATGAGGATATGCACACCCTTGTGCTCGACCAGGGTGCCGATAAAGCCCACCCGTAAGGGTTCCTCGGGGCGGCGAAGCGGAAGGTCCCGTCGATGGGAGGGCTCCCGCACCTCGATCCCGAAAGGGCAGTAAACGGCCTTCGACCGCTCCAGCCCATAGCTCGTCAGAAGGCGTTCCATCAGGCGCGTCGGCACCAGCACCCGATCCACCTCATTGAGCCGTGCATGCAGATACCTTGGGCGATCTGCGAGGGCCTGCACCCCGGCGGCGAGCCCGATCTTTCCCAAGGCCTTCGAGCGACAGGCGCTGATCACTGCGGCAACCATCGCATCGGGAAGCGCGGTGAGCACCGAAGCCAAGCGGGAGCGTCCGGTCCAGTAGAGAAAGTGGCGCAGGCAGTTCACCCCCGATCCGTCGGGACCGCGGCAGGGGCTGTTGTCCGGCAGGCGGAGCTGGGTTGTGGGGCAGAGGAACCAAAAATCCGTGGCGGTCAGCACCGTCGGTAGCCTCGACCTCCGGCAGATCTCGACGAGGGAGGCCGAAAGTCGCGCCAGATGAAAAAAGTGCACGACATCCGGGCGGTACTCCGCCAGGACCTCTTGGAGCGTCCGGGCCGCCAGGTGGTTGTTGTATTCGGCTTCCACCAGGTTTCTCTGTCCAACCGTGGGGACGCCTGCACAGTGGAAACGGTATACCCGGAGCCCCTCGTATTCGTAGGTATCGAGGCACGCCTCAGCGGCTGTCGAGCGCTCGCTGAGTCGCGCGGTCAGCACCCGCACCTCATGACCAAGCGCCCTCAACTCGCGGGCGGTCCAGTAGGTGAGGGTCTCGGTTCCTGCGAACTGCTCCGGCAGAAACTGGTGAACCGTCAGGAGAATTCGCAAGTCCCACCCAATAGTGCCGCGTGCCAGCACCGAGCGAAAGAAGGCCAAAAAAAGGGGAAAACGCCACCCGCAGGGGGAAGTATCCGGGCCTGTAGGGGACTCGTCAAACCGAAAGAGCCCGCACAGTCAGCACCGGGCAAATTCGCTTGGGGTGTTTGGCGGCCCGGCGTTTCGGGCGCTGGGCGGCAGCAAGGCAGGGCTTCGGAGACTGGTCGGCGCTCGGGCTTGAAGTTGCACCCGCAAGCCTGAATCCCCGCCCTCCCTTGGCGGACAAGTAGCCGGCGCCGCCAAAGCGGAACCGGCGCAGCCTTCCTTCAGTAGGCGTTGGGCGGCAGTGTTTGGATGGCTCCGAAGGCCGGGCTACTTACCATACTGAACAGGAAAAGCGTGACTTGATCGTCGTCGCTTGCGTTGGGGACGTTCCAGCGAAGGTAACCGTCGCCAAAGAACCCACTCGTGACCTCCGCATTGGTCTCGAGGTCGATCAGGTTGAGATTCTCGTTCGGGAGCTCGACGCCAATCGGCTTGCTGATGCGGTCGCCATTGTGCAGGGTCATGTTCTGGGTCGAAGCCATACGGCGCGGGCTCCAGATGACGATTGCGGTATCGTCCCCGCCGTGCGCACCATCGATGTAGTACTGGATGTCCACGGTGACCCCTGTATATACGCTCAGCACGTCCATCACGGGTTGATCGTTCCAGCTCACCGGCGAGGAGGACGCCAGCCAGCTATAGTCCACATTCAAGGTCGGGATGTAAGCCACGTCGTCGGGAGGCGCGATGTAGAAGGCATTGGCTCCCAGTGGAACAGGCCAGTCGGCATCCGTAATCTGGGCGTCGCCATTGGTGTCCAGGGCGAACAGCAAGAACCCCGGCTGGCCCTCCAAGGTGTTGCCCCCGGCGGTGATTGGGTTCCAGAAAAAGGGATGCAGCTCGTCGGCTTCAATGGGGAAGCTGCTGTTGGCGCGGCGGTTACCGTTACCGTCGAAGAACGCCCAATACAGCGTGCCGGACTTTCGGGCAAGCAGACCCACAGCCGTGAGGTTGCCCCCCGAGGTGAAATTCGCGTAGGGCACCAATTGCGCCGCGTCGTAGAAGTTCACGAGAGCCGCCTCACCCGTCGTAGCGGCAGCGAGGCACGCCGCGAGGCACAGCGACTGCAGCTTGGAACGGAAGGTAAACATGGCATCCTCCTTAGGCCAGCAGGAGCAGTGGAAAATTCTACGACCCGCTAGAAGCCATATTGCGCTTCCTCCAACCAATATTCTCGACATTGCTTGGTGCATCTTCAACCTGGCCAGGTTTCGAGTAGGGCTGACCGTCTGGATAATCAACTCCGACACAGGTTGTTGGCGAGAAGGTGCTCAGGTTGCTGTCGAGCCTTCGCTGGGGAGGCCCTGCTTCACCAACGAGGGTTGCGTCTTTTCCGAGGCCCAGGCCATGGGTAGTCCAGCGGTTCCACATGACGCGCAAGCGACTGGCGATCCCTGGTCACCTCTTCGAGGACCACAAGGCGAGCGGAGTCGCCGTCACCCTGTTTGCTCAGCGTGACATTCGGTACTCGCGCCTGGAAGCCCCGATCTTCCTCTCATCCCTCTGAGCTTGGCAGGCTTATGCCACGCGCAAGGCGCGCCGTAGCTGAAAAACCCTATCCAGACGAACTTAGCGCGTAGCTGTTGGTGCCGAAGGAGTAGCAGTGCTCGGCGGGGTGTCTAAGTTTTTCGGGGCGCTGGGACTGAGGGCCGAGTGGCAGGATAAACTTGGACGAGTCGCAGCGTTGACGCGCCCGAAGACAACTGAACTGCCCACGATACAACTTAGGGGGGTCCTGGCATGAGGAGTCGACTCTTGTTCAAGGGTGCTGCCGTTGGTCGCAGGCCGGGGGGAAGGGGTTTGTTGCCCTGGGTAGGTACGGCTGTGGGGGCGGCATTAGCCATATTCGCTTCCTTGAGCCACCCGGTGCTGGGACAGATGGTGTCGGACCCATCCCAAGCGGAGGGGGGCTCGCCTCAATCCGGCGCGGATCTCTTCGCGGAGCGCTCGGATTACCCTGGAATTGTCGATTGTCCCGCCGAGGTCAGCGCTGTCTCGGTGCCAAATGCCATTCTGATTCAATGGATCGAGAACAAGTTCCACAAGTGGGAGGAACGAAAGCTCCCTTCGGGCCAGTTCTGTATACGGTTGCTTGAACCGAACGAAGCCGAACTGACAAGGGATCAGGCGTTAGCCCTCCTCGCCAAATCGAGGGGTTGGCAGGTAGCGCGGCGGAGCAGCATGGCGGCACCGGAAGGCCCCGCCGCGGACCGGGCCTACGCGCTCGATAGGTCTCTGCTCGAGGGGTATCGACCTCTGCCACCGGCGTTCTGGACCGTTGGCCCCGGTACCGGCGCCATGGCGCTGGCTGATCCGGAAATTGAATTTGTCGGGGATTCGTCACCTCCTCAGTTTCCTATCCGCGATCGGGAGGCATCGGTTGAGGTGTCCAGCACGTACCTGGAGGAAAAAGGCATGGAGATCTCGACCAGGGCATCCGCCGGGGATGCCCAGGCGGTCCCCAGCCGCCCGATGAGCACCCCTGGGGTTGACGATCGCCAGCCGGTGGACAGCACGACCACGTACTTCAACAACACTGTCGCCTTCATGTCTTTTTCACTGACAAACGGCGGCTCCTTCCGCTGTACAGCCTTTTTGGTTAGCCCTTATGTGGCATTTACCGCCGGACACTGCGTTTTTGATCAACAGACCCGCCTCTGGAGCGAGGATGTTGTCATCAGTCCCGGGCAGTTCGAGTCTGACGGCAGGGTTCAGCGGCCCTACGGATCGAGCGCCGCTTACCAATTACAGAGCGACAGGGGGTATACCGAAGGGCCTGCGGATGCTTCGCAATGGAAATACGACGCAGGCGCGGTTTATCTGGAGAAACCGTTCACCGAGATCTCGACCTTCATGCCGCTCAGATTCAACCGTGAGCTTTCGGCTGGCTTTGGGCCGATTGTTCACGCGGGTTACCCCTCTGAGGTCGGTGGGCAGGACAGCTTGGAGCAATGGTGGGATCAGGGGGTTGTTCTCTCCTTCACCGACTCGCGGATGATCTACTACGATGCGGATGTTTCCGGAGGGGACAGCGGAAGTGCCGCTATTGCCGCAGATGGCTCCAATAAGGACGTGGTGGCGTTTACGGCATGCGGATCACTCGATCCCTGCCTATTCGCTTGCGGGCCGCGCCTCGGCAGCCACAACTAGATCCTGATCGAGACTTGGGCACGCTGGACGCCGTCCGGCGTCCCCTCGAGCCATTGTCAACTCTGGTGTATGTGGTCGCGGGCCGGGGGTTCGGTCAGGCGACTTCCCGTTGCCCTTGCGGCTGACGGAGCCGGCTGTAGATGTCCTCTGCCCACCACGAGAGGCGCCGCCGATCAATGAGCGCCGGTGCGACCCTGGATCTTCGCCACCCGGTGGCGTTTTTTCGTCGGCTAAGGCTGTTCGCCGACATCCGCTGCATCTCTTCGGTTCCCCCAACTGCACAGCGAGCGACTCCAGCCCCTCATCCTGGGCCCCTCGTAGCCGTCGCTGGTCCTTCACCGCACCGTTGCTCATGGCGAACGTTTCGTTGTTGCCTGGGTCTTCGACGACCGTATGCTCAGCAAGGCTGCGCCGACTTCCAACAGGGGTCCGCTCTGCTCTCAAGCATTAGCAGCGAGTCTGGTTCCATCCCGCATCCTCCAGTGGGTCGGTTTCACAAGAACATCGCCAGCACCCGGATCGATGCCCAAGGAGCCATGGGCGGGATTGACCAGACCCGGTGGGGCGGCATCTTCCCCGGAAAGAGGTGCAGAGGGGCACCAACCACGACTGAGCGCAAGACCCCGCGCGGCTGAGCAGCAGAGCATTAAGGGAGGGGCTCCGATCCGATCTCCGATGCGGGCGCGGTGCTGTGCCTTCCTGCGGACGGCTACATGGCCCCCTTGCGAGATTTCCTGGGCGACGGTGGTCGGGGGGTGGCGGTGAAGACACCAAAGCGAGGCATGGCCGGTATTCATCGGCCGCAGGTGGCGCGACGGAACGCGGGGTTTCCGATCAATCTGCGCCGGTTTCGCCAGCAGAACCCTCCCCGAAGCGTTTGCTCAACGCGCTGCGAAAACAGGAATTGCCGCGGGGGTGCAAGGGGGAAAGCTCGGCCCCGCCGAAGCGGGGCCGAGGTGGGGTTAGTCGTAGAAGTTGGGCAG
>JAEHCY010000134.1 GCA_016880695.1 Chromatiaceae bacterium
AAAGCCATCTGGGTTGTCCTTGGGTTTGAGTCCCTCCCGCTCCTCGACGACCCCGCCGGGGAGAACCTTCGGCGCCAAAATCTCGGCGGTCTGACGCGCCCGCGTCTTGCCGCTGTGGAGGAGTCGGTGGACACGAATACCTTTGCTGCCAAGGGTGATGCTCAGTCGACCCATCTGCTCCCAACCCCAGGGGGTCAGGGGGCGGTCCGGGTCCATTTCTTCAGGTACGGCCTCCGCATGTTGCAGGACAGAGAGTCTCATCATTGCCCCTTCTTGGTATGGTTCGTCTACTCCTGGAGTATAGCCCGGGAGGAGCGGATCCGGAGAGGGTCTCTTCAACCGGGGCGGACCACAATCCTCGGGTTCTTGCCAAGTGTCATCTCATGTCGTTCAGGGCAATCGCATCAAATTGAGTCGAGCCCGAGCAAGGCTTCGCGGTAGGAATCAGATGATGCGGCCAGGATACGGCGGGTGTGAATGCCGCCCTTACGCGACTTGTCGAGGCGAAACAAATTGAGGACGAGACGACGGACGATGGCGAGGTTGGCCCCGGCATTTTTCATACGGGCGCGCCTCTGGTCGTCGTTCAGCGCCACATCAAGACACCAGTGGAGGCGGTTCTCTCTTCCCCAATGAGCCCGCACCACCTTTGCGAGTGTGTCGGCATCGGGGGCAAGGCTGCCGATGTGGAGGCGGCGCTCGCGGCTGGTCTTGCCATTCATCGTGCGTTCCGCCTCGATCACTCCAAACATTTTCAGATCAGCCCATTGCCGGGGAGCGGCAAGGCATTCCAGTTGGCTGAACGCCCAACAGCGCCTGATCTCCAGCCGACCGTGATCCTTCTCCACCGACTCGGTGTAGGTGTGTGGCGTGTTCCTCCATCCCTCAGCCTGACCGATGTCGAAGAACGTCGCGATCGATTCCGCCAGCTTGGGCTGGTTGTCCTTCACCGCCAGGACGTAGTCGGCCTCCTTGTCCCGGATCGCCTGGGCGATGTGGCTGTGGGTTCCCATCGCATCGATGGTGACGATGGCGCCCTTGAGCAGCAGGGCTTCGAGCAAGATCGGTATCGCCGTCAGTTCGTTGGACTTCTCGGCACAGGCTTCTTGGCCCAGTATCAGTTGCGCCTCCGTGGCAAAAGCGCTGACGAGAGGCAAGGCCTGTTGCCCCGTCATCTTGCTGCGCCGACTGGCCTTCCCGTCAATCGCCACCACCGTGCCTTTCGCCAAGGCCGGCAGCACGCCACCCACCCAGCGCCGGAAACCCTGTTCTACGGCCCGTCGATCCAGCCGCCCAAACAGTCGGCCAAACGTGCCGTGCGACGGAATTCCGCTCTCGAGTTTCAGAAATCGCCTCAGCCAGTCGATGCGTTCATTGGCCCATGCTTCGATACCAACAAAATCGTCTACACCACAGAGCAGCGCGCATACCCTCACCACCAGCCTCTCCACCAGGGCAAGCTTCGACCGTCCGGCTACACGCGGGTCGGGAAGCGCCGAAAAGGCTTCCGCTAACGACAATCGCATGCTCGGAATATTCTGCTTCTCCGTCTCCATGAGTCATCCCAAAAAGACAGGAAGCTACACAAATCACGGGACCGTGAACAGCTAA
>JAEHCY010000135.1 GCA_016880695.1 Chromatiaceae bacterium
CATCGCAACGAGGAAGCGGATCGCTACGGCTATGCCCTGGCCCTGATGCGCGGGGGGAAAACCGGTCCCGCCCGCGACGAGGCCAAACGGCTGCTACAGCAAAGGCCCACCGAGGCGGCCTACGTCCTGCTCGATGCCCAGATCGATCAGCGCACGGGCAAGGCGCCGGAGGCACTGCGTAAGCTCACCGATGCCCTACGTCGCCAACCCTCGAGCTATCCGCTCCTGATGGGACAGGCCGAGGCCGCGATGGCGGCCAGCCAGCCGCAGCAGGCCATCAACGCCCTCAACCAGGCCGCCCGCCTGCGGCCCGATGACAGCCGCATCCAGCAACTCCTTTCCGACGCCCACCGAAGAGCCGGCGGAACCTTCGGTTTCCACCGTCATCTCGCCGAGCATCACTATCTCAACGGTGAGCTCGAGCCCGCCATCCGCCAGATCGAGGTTGCGCTGAGGCAGCCGGACCTGAACTTTCACGAAACCGCGCAGCTCGACGAGCGCCTTAAGGAGATCAAGACCGAGCTCGAGGCGATGAAGAAGGCCAGCAGGCCCTTCGGCGAAAAATGAGACCAACCGCTGTCGGCTGTAGTTGGTTTGCACAGTCACCGAGTCACAGGGTAACCTATAGGATCGTCGGTGATGAGGGGCTCTGATCCCCCCTTTCGACCGCGACCACAACAACCGAGTGCGGCTCGATCCGCGCCAGGGCTACTGACCAAAGGAGAGAGCCGTACTCGATTCAGCTCGATGGCCGCATCCGTCGGTCCCTGTGGGCCCAGTAATGCCCGCCCTCGACCAGCCGAGCAATCGGGGCGCGCCCCTACACAGCAAGCCGTTGACACCACACACTCATCGACCCGATCAAGCTTTCATTAGGAGACCGTTATGACTGACGTGAAGCGCAGAATCTTTCTCAAGGGCTCGCTCGCAGCCGGCACCGTTGGGGTAGCCGTCGGGGCAGGATTGCTCACCCCGCAAACCCTGCTGGCCGCTTGGAATGAGGCGGCTTTCCGATCCAAAGAGGTTCCCGCCGCGGTGAAGGCCTACCTCGGTAGCGACACACTGGAGGAGTCCGCGGCGATCCAGGTCAAGGCCCCCGACATTGCGGAGAACGGCGCGGTGGTGCCCATCACGGTGGAGACCGACATGCCCAACGTCTCCTCCATCGTCATCATCGCATCTGGCAACGAGCAGCCCCTTATCGCTGGGTTCCAGCTTGGCGCGGGGGCGGTCGGCTTCGTATCCACCCGAATCAAAATGGCAAAGACGGCGGATGTGGTCGCGGTGGTGAAGGCCGGCGACAAGCTGTACAGCGCCAAGAAGGAAGTCAAGGTCACCATCGGTGGTTGCGGCGGTTAACCCGGCGCCCGGATCCAGCGATCATCAGGTTTTCCAGAGGTAAGCAAATATGGCAGGTTCCATCAAGGTAAAGGCGAAGCTCGAGAACGACGAGGTCACGGTAAAGGCACTGATCACCCACCCCATGGAAACGGGGCTGCGCAAGGACAAGAAGACCGGCGAGACTATCCCCGCCCACTTCATCCAGGAGGTGGTGTGCAGTTGTAACGGCAAGACCGTGATGACGGCGGATTGGAGCGGCGGCGTGTCCCAGAACCCCTATCTTTCGTTCAAGTTCAAGGGCGCCAAGGTGGGCGACAAGCTACAAGTCGCCTGGAAAGACAATAAGGGCGAAGGTGACACCGAGACTACCGATATCGCCTAGGAGCGAGCGCCTCTGGTGCTCGGAAAACGGGGCCCGCGGCCCCGTTTTTTCCGCACCAACCACACCCTGCTGACAACGCTGCTCAGAGGGGGCCAGTGTAAAGCTTCTCGCGGCGATCCGGCCGGTGCCGGAACCGCTTATAGGTCCACTGATACTGCGCCGGGGCAATGCGAATGCAGGCCTCCACCCCGCGGTTGAGGGCAGTGGCGGCCACCAGCGGGTCCTCCGCCGCGATCTCCTCGGGGGCCGCCAGACAGTGCACGCGAAAACCCCCGCCCCGCGGCAGGCGCTCGGCGAACATAAAGACCACGCGGGCCCCGGTCTTGCTCGCCAAGCGGTTCACCAACAACATCGTGTAGGCCGCAACACCGAACAGGGGGGCAAAGATGGCTGCCTTGTCGGCCTTGGGCTCCTGATCGGGCAGGATACCCACATACTCACCCCCGCGCAGGGCCAGGAGCATCTGCCGGATACCACTCGGATTGGCCGGGACCAGCCGGGCTCCACTGCGCTGGCGGGCGGCGAGCACCAACCCATCGAACTCCCCCTGGGGGCGATACATGCTGGTGACCGGCCCCCGACTCGCGAGATAGAGCCCCGCGAGCTCCCAGGCACCGAGATGCGGGGAAAGGACGATCACACCCCGAGCATCCTCCCCGCGAGCAAGCAGCTCCCCGCCCACTACCTCCTGAACCAGGGCAAGGGTCTGCTCCGGGGACCGCACCCAAAGAGACGCCACCTCCAGAATCGCCTTGACGAACTCCCCGAGGGTGCGATTACGCAGGAGAATCTGTTCGCTCGCCGTAAGCTCTGGGAAACAGAGCCGGATGTTGATCAGGGCGTTACGCCGCTGGCGGTTCGGAATCCGGACCAAGAGCACAGCGATCGCCGCGCCGAGCCCATGGACCCAAGCCAGCGGCAGAGCCGCCAAGAACCCCAACAGGCGTCTAATGAGCCAGTTGCGCACCCTGTAAATCCGGTGCTCTGCAGCTCGTTAGTCCTGCCGTGACAGACGCCCGCATCGCGGCCCTCGGGGCAACCCCAAAGGGATTGTCCGACTGCAAGCTCCCGCTCCAGGCGCCAGCGGCACTGGCATTGGTGTTTCTCGACGACACGGGTAGTATGTGGTCCCCGATCCGCAACCGCGAATCCCACCCCAGAGCGAGAACCCCTGATGAGCGAGCTCCGTCCCAAGGGCCTGACACCCCAGCAAGCGTGGAACCTGCTTCAAGAGGATCCCCAAGCGGTCCTGGTGGACATCCGTTCTGCAATGGAGTACTTGTTCGTGGGCCATCCCAAGGGGGCCGTCCACATCCCCTGGATAGACGAGCCGGAGTGGACCATCAACCCCCACTTCGTCACTGACATCCGTAAGCTACTGCTCGGGGGCATCATCTGCACCCCCGATCAGAGCTGCGCCCCCATCATCCTCATCTGCCGCAGCGGCAAACGCTCGCTGGAGGCCGGCAAGAAGCTGCTCGAGGCCGGATTTTCCCAGGTCTTTCATGTGGACGAAGGCTTCGAGGGAGAACTGGACGACGAGCATCACCGCAGCACCCGAGGGGGTTGGCGATTCCGCGATCTACCCTGGGAGCAGTGCTGACAGACCACCCATCTTGGGCCTAGACGCCCACAAGCCAGGCGCCTGATCGGTTCAGGCGAATCTCGCCCGGCCCCATGAGCGCCGGAGGACCCCGTACCCCACGAGACGCCGGCAACACCTCTTGCCTGCGCCGTCATTATCCTCGCCCGCTGGCCGTCATACGGCGCCACCGGCCTCGCCGTGACCCCGCCCGACCTCGGGACCGGCCACGTCGATGCCGGAATGCGCCTTCTCCCGCATGGCAGCCTGATCCATCACCTGCTGGAGGCTGATGCCGCCGAGATAGTCGCGGATGCGGCTGCTAAGGTCGAGCCACAGATAGTGGGTCAGACAGGGAAGATCGTTCTGGCAGTTGTTCTCCCCGCCACAGCGCGTCGCATCCACCCCCTCATCCACGGCCGAGATCACCTCGCCAACGAAGATGGCCGAGGGTTCCCGTGCGAGGCGATAGCCCCCTCCGGGTCCACGGACGGCGGAGACCAGCGACGCCCGGCGCAAGCGAGCGAATAACTGCTCAAGATAGGATAGGGAGATACCCTGGTGCTCCGCGATCTCCGCCAGCGCAGTGGGACCCTTGCCGTGGCTCAGGGCGAGATCCAGCATCGCGGTGACCGCATACCTACCCTTGGTGGTTAACCTCACGCTCGCGCACTCCTCAAAATATCAGACTTTCCTAATGTAGTATGACCGACCCTTCCGATCAACCATGCGTCGTCGCCTCCGCCGCTCGGGTGGGAAACGCCGAGGCAGCGCATCCACTCACTGCCGCCCGCCACGGCTCCGCAAAGAACCCCTTGGGAGCAGTGCCGCCTCGCGGCTAACCGGCATCCACCTTACCGCCCAACGCGGTCTCCTCGGCATCCGCGGGTTCCCCGTTCGGCAGATCCTCGCCGGCGGAGATGATCTCTAGGGCATCCAGGGTGGGGAGATGGCTCAGATCCTGCCGGATACCGAGGGTCTCGAGCGCCTTGCCGAGGGCCTGGAGCTTCTCGTCCACAACATGGATGTGATCCAACATGCAGTTAACGGCGTGGGCCACGGGGTCGGGGGCGTTGCGCGTGGCCCCGTAGGCGTCGAAGCCGATCCTCTGGGCGACGGCCGCACGGCGCTCGCTGTGCTCGTCAGCTCGGAGCTCGATGATATGACCGGGCACGCCCACCACCGTGGCGTGCGGCGGCACCGATTTTACCACCACCGCATTGGAGCCAATGCGAGCATGATCGCCGATCTGAATCGGACCGAGCACCTTGGCCCCGGCGCCCACCACCACGTCCACCCCAAGGGTGGGATGGCGCTTGCCCTTATGCCAACTGGTGCCGCCCAGCGTCACCCCATGGTAGAGGGTGCAATCGTCACCGATCACCGCGGTCTCACCGATCACCACCCCCATGCCGTGATCGATGAAGAAACGACGTCCGATCTGGGCCGCTGGATGAATCTCGATGCCCGTGACCCACCGCGCCATATTGGAGAGAACGCGGGCCAACCACTTCAAGTCCAGACCCCAAAGGGCATGTGCCAGCCGGTGAGCCAGGATGGCGTGGATCCCCGGATAGGTGGTCAAGACCTCGAAACGCGTCCGCGCCGCGGGGTCCCGCGCGAACACGCAGGTGAGGTCTTCGCGGATTCGGTCAAACATGGCCTTGCCGGGCACTCCTCATGCAAGTGGCGCGCATTCTACCCGAATGCGGACGGGCTCGTGGGACGGCTACCGAAGCCCCGTGGGCGAGCCAGTCGGCGGAATTCAAGACGACTCGGAGGGTCTTGCCCGCCAGCGTTCCCGCCGGTGCAGCTTGCGCCCCTGGGCGGCGCTCAGGATACCGCGCAGAATATTGAGTTCGTTCCGATCGGGTCTCGCCCGGTTGAACAAGCGCCGCAATCGGCGCAGGAGCTTCTTCGACTGGCTGGGGTCGGCAAACCCGAGCTCGAACAAGGTTTCCGTCAGATGGCCGTAGAAGCCCTCCATGGCCTCGGCGGTGGCCAGTTCCTGCCCCTCGACCACGGCGCCCTCGCTCCCGCCTGCCAGGTGAGCCTGCAGCACCTCGTAGGCGAATACCTGCACCGCCGCCGCCAGGTTCAGCGAACCGAAGCCGGGGTTGGTGGGTATGTGCGCGAGATAGTGGCAGCATTGAAGCTCGCTGTTACTGAGCCCGGTTCGCTCGCGCCCGAACACCAGGGCGACCGGCCCCTGCACCGCCTCCCGCACCAGGGTCTCGGCACAGGCCCTGGGATCGAGCTCGGGCCAGTGCACCGAGCGCAGGCGGGCACTGGAGCCCACCACCAGTCGGCAGCCCACAAGTGCTCCGAAGAGATCCGGGTGAACCTGGGCCACCTCCAGGAGATCCTCCGCCCCCGAGGCGCGCGCGGTAGCCTCGGCCGCGGGAAATAGCTTCGGTCGCACCAGCTCCAGCCGCCCCAAACCCATCGTCTTCATCGCGCGGGCGGCGGCGCCGATGTTGCCGGGGTGGGACGTCTCTACCAGCACGAAACGGATGTTATCCAGCATAGATAGGGAGGGGCGAGAAGGTGGTTTTGGGGGGCGTGGAGGATTTGCCTTTAATACGGTCCCCGGTTCCGGTATCTTTGCCCGCCATGCTGCATCCCATGGTCAACATCGCCGTACGTGCCGCGCGTAGCGCCGGCCGCATCCTGCTGCGGAACTTCGAGCGGGTCGACCAACTGACCGTCAGCACGAAAACCACCAACGATTTCGTCTCGGAAGTGGACCAAAGCGCGGAGCAGGCGATTATCCGCGAGCTGCGCAGCAAGTTTCCCGATCACGCCATCCTCGCCGAAGAGAGTGGTGCCCACGACGGCAATGCCTACCGCTGGATTATCGATCCCCTGGACGGCACCACCAATTACCTGCACGGTTTTCCCCAATTCTCGGTGTCCATCGCCCTGATGTACCGCGACCGCCTCGAGCACGCCGTGGTCTACGACCCGCTGCGGGAGGAGCTATTCACCGCAACACGCGGCGAGGGCGCCTTGCTCAACGACCGCAAGCTCCGCGTCAGCCAACGGATTTCTCTGGAGGGCGCGCTGCTCGCGACCGGCATCCCGTTTCGCGAGCATGTCCACCTCGATGCCTATCTTGGCATGTTCAAGGCGCTCATCGCCGAGACCGCTGGCATCCGTCGCCCGGGATCCGCCGCCCTGGACTTTGCCTATGTGGCCGCCGGGCGGGTGGATGGTTTCTGGGAGCTCGGCCTCTCCCCCTGGGACATCGCGGCGGGCGCACTGCTGGTGCAAGAGGCCGGTGGGGTGGTGAGCGATCTCAACGGCGGCGATGACTACCTCAGGACCGGAAACGTGGCCAGCGGTACTCTGAAGGTACATCAGGCCATGCTGAAGAAACTGCAACCCTTCCTGAGCGATCAACTCCGCGCCTAGGCCCGTCATCGTTCGCGGCGGCGCCACCGCAGATGCGCCGTGTCTCCCCCTCGGAATATCAGGGCGTAGCGTCCGCCCCGGTCTCCTCCTTCTTGACCGGCATCAGATCCGAACGGCTGACCCCAAGAATAAGGGCAGCGTTACTGGCAATGTAGATCGTGGAGTAGGTTCCAGAAATCACGCCCACGATCAGGGCTAGCGAAAACCCGCGCAGGATTTCCCCACCAAATAAGAATAAGGCGACCACGACCAAAAAGACCGTACCGGCGGTAATAATAGTCCGGGACATCGTCTCGTTGACAGACTGGTTCATGATCACAATAACCGTGTCCTTGCGGTACGCGGCGAGCGTGGACCAGGCGAGGAATGGCCACAGCTGTCGCAGCCGGTCCTTGCTCCCGCCGTCGCGGTCGAGCCGCCGCATCGCCCGTGCGAGCGTCTCCCCGGCGATGAACTCTTCGCTCCACAGGTCCTGCTCGGGCCAGTAGCCGCCGAAGTCCTCGACCAGCGGATCGCGCCGTCCGGGGTCCCCGC
>JAEHCY010000136.1 GCA_016880695.1 Chromatiaceae bacterium
CAGCGAGGCCGTCGACGACATCCCCGAGCCGGAGGCGGCCTTCAGGTTCGATGCGACGGTGGAGACACCCGATCGCCTGCGCCTGCTATGGACCATTGCCGAGGGTACCTATCTCTATCGGGATCGTCTGCGCATCAGCCTTGAGGGTTCCCCCGACGTGGCCATGGGCGCCTACGAGCTCCCCGCGGCGAAGATCAAGCCCGATTCCATCCGCCCGGATGGCAGTATCGGCGATGTTGCCCTCTATCACCGTGAGATCGACCTTCAGGTGCCGCTGCTGCGCTCGGTCGCGGACCCGACGCAGGTCGAGCTCAAGGTGGCCTACCAGGGCTGCGCGGAGCGGGGCATCTGCTACCCCCCGATCACCAAGACCATCCCCCTCAGACTACCCGAGGCATCCGCCGTTAGCCTGGTAGCCGCGCATCCAAGCCCCACCCCGGTTACCACCCCGACGGACTCGACCTCGGCGAGCGCCCCACGCGCGAAGCCCGCAGTGATTGAACCCGCCGAGCAGGACCGCATCGCGGCCACCCTGAGCCAGGGCAATCCCTGGATAATCGTCGCCAGCTTCTTTGGGTTCGGGCTACTACTGGCCTTCACGCCCTGCGTATTCCCCATGATCCCCATCCTCTCCGGCATCATTGCCGGTCACGGGACCACCATCACCACCCGACGGGCCTTCCTCCTGTCACTGGTCTATGTGCTGGCCATGGCCCTGACCTATTCCCTCGCGGGGGTGCTGGCGGGGCTGTTCGGGGCCAACCTCACGGCGGCGTTCCAGAATCCCTGGATCATCGCCAGCTTCGCCCTGATGTTCGTGCTGCTGGCGGTCTCGATGTTCGGTTTCTACGACCTGCAACTGCCGAGCGGGCTACAGAGCCGCATCGCAGCGTTGAGCAACCGCCAGCAGGGTGGGCACCTGATCGGGGTGGCGATCATGGGCCTGCTTTCCGCCCTCATCGTGGGGCCCTGCGTCGCCCCCCCTCTAGCCGGTGCCCTGATCTACATCGGGCAGACCGGCGACGGATTGCTCGGTGGGGTCGCACTGTTCGCCTTGAGCCTCGGCATGGGGGCGCCCCTGGTCGCCATTGGCACCTCCGCGGGCAAGCTGCTGCCACGGGCCGGAACCTGGATGGAGGCGATCAAGGCCGTTTTTGGCGTGCTCTTGCTCGCGGTGGCCATCGTGCTGCTCGAGCGGATACTGCCACCAGCCGTCGCCATGCTGCTCTGGGGCCTACTGCTGATCTGTTCCGGCATCTACCTGGGGGCCATCCAGCCCCTTCCCCACGAGGCCAGCGGGTGGCAGAAGCTCTGGAAGGGGCTCGGGTTCGCCCTCCTGATCTACGGTGGATTGATGCTCCTGGGAGCGGCGGCAGGCGGGCGGGACACGGTGCAGCCTCTGCGGGGTCTCAGCTTTGGCGGCGCGGGGAGCGAGACCCACCTCGACTTTCGCCGCATCAAGACCGTTGCCGACCTCAAGCACGCGCTCGCATCCGCGCG